>CAKUSI010000489.1 GCA_934678955.1 uncultured Austwickia sp.
GTGTCGAAGCGCGGTTACCCTCCGAGCCTGCGCGAGATCGGCGAGCAGGTCGGCCTGACCAGCCCCAGCAGCGTGGCCCACCAGCTGTCGGCGCTGGAGCGCAAGGGCTACCTCCGCCGCGACCCGCACCGCCCTCGGGCCATCGAGATCGTGAGCCTGCCCCCCACGAGCCGACCTCGCGGCGGGGCGGCCGCGCCTGCCCCCACGGGCGCGTCGGGCAGCGGCTCCTCCCGCTCAGAGCCCGCGGCCACCGTCGACGAGACGGATTCGGGGGATGCGCGGCCCACCCCGACGTACGTCCCCGTACTCGGCCGGATCGCCGCCGGCGCGCCGGTCCTCGCCGAGGAGGCCGTCGACGACGTCTTCCCGCTCCCCCGGCAGATCGTGGGCGACGGCGAGCTGTTCCTTCTGCGGGTCAGCGGCGACTCCATGGTCGACGCGGCCATCTGCGACGGCGACTGGGTCGTCGTCCGCCGACAACCGACCGCCGACAACGGCGACGTGGTCGCGGCGATGCTCGACGGCGAGGCGACGGTCAAGACCTTCAAGCGGCGCGACGGGCACGTGTGGCTGCTGCCGCACAACCCCGCATACGACCCCATCGCCGGGGACGACGCGGTGATCCTCGGGAAGGTGACCGCGGTTCTGCGTCGGCTCTGACCCGCGGCTGCGGCCCCGGCCCGCGCTTTCAGTCCCGGGGTCGGGCGAGCGCGCTGGCGAGGTAGGCCAGCGCCAGCAGGGAGAACACGACGGCGAAGATCATTCGCCACCCGGCAGGATCGCCCTGCGCGATCCGCCACCATTGCAGGATCGCCGCCGCTGCCGCGAAGGCACTCAAGAACAAGGACTGGCCACGCGTGGTGGTGAAGTGCCACCACGGGCGTCGGGGTCGAGGGTCCACGAGAGCATCGTCCCAGGTGCCTCGCATGCGACGCCCCGTGGCACACGCGTGCCGTCGAACGACTCGCGCGAGACACTTCTCGCTCGATTCAATAACTTCACGTTATGCTCTAGCGATGATCGATGCAGCAGGCTTGCGGGTGATGAAGGCCATCGCCGACGAGGGCAGCTTCACCGCCGCCGCCTCGGCGCTCGGCTACTCCCAGCCCGCCATCTCCCAGATGGTCCGGCGCCTGGAGCAGCGGACCGGCACCGTGCTGGTCGAGCGGGTGGGGCGCAGCGTGCGCCTGACCGAGGCGGGCGACGTCCTCGCGCGGCACGCCGTGAGCGTGCTGACCGCGCTGGAGGCCGCCGAGGAGGAGGTCGCCGCGATCGCCGGGCTGCGCGCCGGGCGCGTACGGCTCATGGCCTTTCCGTCCTCGTCCGCCACCCTCGTCCCCCGCGCGCTGGCGAACGTGCGGGCGCGCTACCCCGAGGTCACTGTGACGTTCATGGAGGGGGAGCCGCCGGAGTCCCTCGCGGCGCTGCGGGCCGGGGAGTGCGATCTCGCCGTCGCGTTCACCTACGAGGGCACGGACCTCGGCCGCGGCGAGGAGGACCTCGACCAGTTCGTCTCCCACCCGCTCCTGGACGACGAGGTGCGCCTGGTCGTCCCCAACGATCACCCGCTGGCGCAGCAGCCCGTCGCGCGGATCGCCGACCTGGCGACCGACAACTGGATCGCTGGCTGCCCGCGATGTCGGGGGCACCTCGTGCAGATGTGCCAGGTGGCCGGGTTCGCCCCGCACGTCGGCTTCGAGACCGAGGACTACGTGGCGGTGCTGGGATTCGTCGCGGCCGGACTCGGGATCGCGCTGATCCCCGACCTGATCCTCGCGAGTGCGTCCAACCCCGGGGTCACGATCCTGCCGATCGACCCGCCGTCACGCCGTACGGTCCACGCGGTCACCACCCCAGACCTGTGCCGTGTCCCCGCCGTCCAGGCCACCATCGAGGCGCTCACCGAGAGCGCCGCCGCCCTGAGCGCGACACCCGCTCCCGCGTGAGGCGCCCAGCCGCCGGAGTGTAGGGTCCCGTTGCCATGGTCGGTGTGCTGGAGGGTTTCGCGGTCATCGGCGCGATCATCCTCCTGGGTTACCTGCTGGCCGCCTGGGGAATCCTCGACGAGGCGGCGCAGCGTGCGCTGGCCAAGCTCGTGTTCTATGCGGCTACCCCCGCGCTCCTCTACACCCTGTTGGCGGACGCCGACCTCGACTCCCGGCTGACGATCGGGCTGGCCGTCGGGGCACTGTCCGCGGCGGCCGCCGCCGTGGCGTACGTGCTGTTCGCCCGGTTCGCCTTCCGGCAGGACGCGGGCACCACCACCATCGGCGCTCTCGCCAGCTGTTATGTGAACGCGGGCAATCTCGGCCTGCCGATCTGCGTGTTCGTTCTCGGCGACGGCGCCGCGATCGCGCCGATCCTGTTACTCCAACTGCTGGTGATCGCCCCACTGGCGTTCTGGGTGCTCGACACCGTCCCGTCCCGGACCCCCTCGCGGCCCCCCGACGCCGGGGCCGAGCCCCTGGAGCCCAGCGCCCTGCCCACGCGGTCCCCCGCGCCGAGGCACCGCTGGGCGGTGCTGGTCCAGCCACTGCGCAACCCGGTCACCGTCGGTTAGTTCCTCGGCCTCGTGGTGTCCGCGAGCGGTGTGCCCGTCCCATCCCTGATCGCGCAGCCCGTCGAGATG
>CAKUSI010000490.1 GCA_934678955.1 uncultured Austwickia sp.
ACGATGACCTGCTCGTTCGCCTGGGACGACGCCGGCCTGCCCGCGTGGGGCACGGCGCCGCGGGCGGACTTCTGGCTGGCGGTGGAGCAGAACGGTCCGTGGGGTGCGAAGGCGTTCACCCAGTCGCGGCTGGACCCGGTGGTTGGTGCGGCGATCGACAACTCCGCCCTGGATGCCGGTGGGCGGGCGCTGCTGATCCGGCGTCCGGCGAGCCATGCCGATCACGCGGACCATCCCCGCCGGCGGGTGTTCATCGCGGGCGGTCTCGTGGGGACGCCGTGGCTGCTGAGCGGCACCGTCGCAGAGCCGGACGAGGTACTCGGGCTGCCGTTCGAGCTGTTCGCCGACGGCGACCCGGACGCCATCGCCGCCCAGGTCGGCTGGCTGGAACGGCGGGACGACGGCGTCCTCCTGGTCTGCGCCAATGCCAAACGCGACCTGTGCTGCGCGCTGCGCGGGCGTCCGATCGCCTTGGAACTGGAGCGTGCGGCGTCCGGCCGCGTGTGGGAATGCACCCACACCGGCGGCCACCGGTTCGCGCCCACCGGCCTGGTGCTGCCGTCGGGCCAGTCCCTCGCCCGCCTCACCCACGACGTCGCCCTGGCCGCCCTGCAGGCGTCCGATCGCGGGGATCTGGCCCCCGAGACCTTCGGCCCCTGGCACGACCGCGGCCGGAGCCACCTGGAACCCGCCCACGCCGTCGCCGAGGCTTACGTGCGCGAGTTGACCGGTGCGCGCTCACCCGACGCACTGACCGTCACCCCCGCGGTCCTCGCTGGTCGAGGCACCGAATCCGACCCCGGCCAACTCGTCGAGGTCGCCCATGGCGACGGGCGCCGCTGGCTCCTGCGACTGACCCTGGAACCCCACGACGACCTCCCCGAATCCTGCGGCAAGGCAGCGGTCGCCGTCCGCGTCTGGCGCGCCTCCCTTCAGCCACAATGAGTGCTATGAGGTCGACCTGATCGACGCTCTCTGACCTATCGCTAGCAGGGCTGGTTGCTGTGAGCTGACTCCGCATCGCAGCGAATAGGAATGCGAGTGTCCGCACTTCGCGGTACGGGTCGTAGGCTGGCCGAATGCCAAACTCCCGCACATCTGGTCTGCCGGGCAGCGGCTCCCCGCGCGGAGGCCAACAGGTGCCCCGGCAATCACGGCGACGCGCGAAGAGTCGCGGCGGGCGCCCGGACGAACAGGGTTTGTCCGCACCCGATCGCGGGGTGCTCCACGGCTTCGAAGCGTGGCTGGGTCAGCAAGAAGTCATCGCCGCGCCGAGCGTCGACGATGAGGTGGCCGCATTCCGCGAACTGCTACGGGTCTGCGGTCAGCTGGGCGTCGATCCGGATGACCCGGACGGCCTCAGCGAACTGCTCGCGACGGTGCTCGACGTCGGCGACGGCGACGATGCCGAGCGACTGGGCGCGACCGCCGCGGTACTCGCCGTGGTGGCCGATTACGTCCTCTTCCAGCTGTCCACCGCCGAGGGCGATGGGATGGCGTGGGAACCTCTACTGCGGTTGGTCCAAGAGGTGCTGGCCGGGTTGGATCCCGCATCCTTTGTGCTTTCCCAGGCGGTCGCGGCGGCCGAGCAACTCGACCCCGAGGAACGCAGGGTCGCATTCGCGGCGACCCTCATCGTGGCCAAGGTGCGCGATCTGCTGAACTGGATCGGACCGGGGCGTCAGGTAGCGCCGTCGGGCGGCGTTCGCCGTGTCGACATCGCGGCCGCAGCCGGCATGCTGAACGTCTCCGCGGTCGGGGTCAACGGCCGGAGAGCGAGGGAGGAACCCGCCGAACTCAGCGAGCCGGGCCTCTTCGAACTCGATGAACCGGCGGCGGCTCCGGCCGCGATTCGCGCCATGTCCATGGGAGAGGTTCCCGTGCTGCCGCACTGGTGGGAGGCGCTCCACACCGTCGAACTGCTCGAGCGGGCAGGCGCAAGGGTCCGCCCGGGACCGGCCGCCGCTGCCTGGCTGGCCGAGGATCTGCCGCCCGAAGACATCGCCATGGACGTGATCGGCCTGGTCACTGCGGGAATCCTCCTCGATGAGGCCCAACGCAACTTCTACTTCGGTGACTGGGTGACGGCGCTGGCGATCACGCGTGTTCTGCAGGCCTTGAGCCCCGATCGTCCGATCGAGTTGAGCACGTTGTCCCCGTTCGACGACGTTCTGGCGACACGAACGCTCCGTACCTTGGGCTACCTCGAACAGGTCGGCGTCCTGGAACCGAGCCGCGACGGGAGCTTTACGGTTCCTCCCGCTCTGCGAGGGGCAGTGGCGCACGGCGTCCTGCTCGTTCTCGACGGTGACGCCGAACCGGACGAAAATGAGGCGCTGAACTGACGGCGACCAGCAGCGGGGAGTGGCTCGCTCCCGCCGAACACGGAATACCAACTCACGAACTGGGGTCCTGTTCACGTGTGTCGAGTTCACACGCTCGTGTTTGGTGGGTTCACCGCGTGATCGGCGTCGAGCCTCACTGGCTCCGCCGGTGCCGCCGCCCGGGCTCGCGGGTGCCGTCCGGGCGGGTCAAGTCCAACGCGGTGGTGTACGAGTGATTCTTCGTTTCATGCGGTGAGTTGGGCTGGTTCCTCCTGGTCGGT
>CAKUSI010000491.1 GCA_934678955.1 uncultured Austwickia sp.
CGGGGGCACGTACACCGCGTTCGCCATACCGTCCATGACGGCCGCCGGGTCGACCATCGTCGCGGCAGCGGCGACGGGGGCGCCCAGCGCGGGGCCGGCCGCGGCGTCGTCCTCGACCGCGACGGAGCCCGCCGGGTCGTCGGCGGACGCCTCGATGTCGCCGCCGCCTCCCGAGCCCTCATCCTCGGCCGCCTCCTCGGAGGACGACTCGTCGGCGTCCTCCCCGTTGTCGGCGGCTTCCGCCTCCGCCTCCGCGATGGCGGCCGCCAGCTGGGCCGCGGCCCCCTGGCCCGTGGCCTTCGCGGGCAGCGTGAGCAGCATCGCGGCCAGCGTCTGGCCCTTGAACAGTCCGACCACCGTGCACTCGTCGGCCTTGTCCAGGACGTCGAACGCGTCGGTCATGTGGATCTGGCCCTCGCTGAAGTCGCCGAGCGACTCCTTCAGCGGCGCCAGCGTCTCCGTCAGGGCGGCGGTCCACAGCGTCCGGGCCTCGTTGCGGTCGAAGACCTCCCCGGTGGCGTGGTCGACCAGGCCGGTGACGATGAGGATGACCGAGCCGACGTTGCCGGCGTTCTTCAGGACCGACTCGATCCCGTAGGCGCCACCGGGCAGGGACAGCGTGGTCGCCTGGATGGCGGTCAGGGGCTCGATCGCGAGCTCGTCGCTGTCCGCGAAGTGGGTCGGGAGCGCCGCGGCCGCAGCCAACAGCGCGGCGTCGAGATCCTGGTTCGTGGGAGACATCGGGTTTTCCTTCGCGGCAGGGGTGGTGGTCGGGCGGTCTACAGGGCCACGATCTGGCAGGCCAGCCGGGTCCCGTGGCTCCCGGGGACCGCCGAGGCGACGGGGATGCCGTCGGCCGCGAGGGTCAGCGGCTGGTTCGTGGGGTGGCGTAGCGGGAGGACGTCGCCGACCTCCAGGTCGAGGATCTCCCCGCTGGTCAGTTGGATCTCGTGGAAGGCGACGGTGACCGCCACCGGAACGTCGTTCATACGGTGGTTGAGCGCCTCGACGGCCGCGGCCTGCGGGCCCGTGAGCTCAAGGGTCGGCTTCTCCTTCAGCACGTCGAGCATCGGCTGCACGCTCGACACCGGCATGCAGAGCGTCGCTGTGGACGTCAGGTCGCCGATGCGGATCTCGAAGTTGGAGACCACCATCGGGTCCTGCGGCGGCGCCAGCTGCAACAGCTGCACGTCGGACTCCAGCGACTGGACCGTCGCCTTCACCTGGGCGAGGGTGTCGAAGGCGTATGTGAGCTCGCGCACGATGCGCTGCACGAGGTTGCGGATCAACCCGGCCTCGATGTCCGAGAGCCCCCGGCTGGGTTGCTCGTCGGTGCCGGGGCCGCCCAGGAGGCGGTCGATGATGCTCATCACGACGGTCATCGGCATCTGGAAGACGCCGTCCCCGCCCATGGGGGCGAACTCGACCACGGCGAGCAGCGACGGGTTCGGCAGGTTGCGGGAGTACTCGTCGTACGTCAGTTGTTCGACCTCGTCGAGGCCGCAGTGCACGACCATGCGCAGCGTGGTCGACAGCACCGTCGCCATCTGCCGGGCAAACGTCTCGTTGACCATCTGCAGCGCCCGGACCTGCTCACGACTGAACCGGTTAGGGCTCTTGAAGTCGTAAAGGGTCGGGGTGCTCACGATGCCTCAGATCGGCCGGAATCGTCTGCTCCTGAGACGATCCCGGCGGCCGGGCGGGGGCTGGTGCCCTGGTGGGGGCCGGTGTGCGGGGCAGGCGCGGCGGCCGCGGTGAAGGGGTGCATCACGGCCTCCCCTCACTGCATGACGAAGTCGGTGAAGTACACCCTGATGACGTCGCCCTCGTACCGTTCGCCGACCTCCTTGGTGAGCGCGTCGCGCGCCTTGTCCTTGTTCTCGGGCTTGAGGAGCTGGTCCATCGTGTAGTGGCCCAGCACGTCGATGGCGGCGTCGCGGGCCTTGGACCCGTCGAAGGCCTTCAGCGCCTTCTCGCCGCCCGCCTTCGCGGTCGCGGCCTCGCTGAGCTGGAGGCTGAGCTTCATCTTCAGGTACTTGCCGTCCATCAGGTTCAGCGTCATGTCGTCCTCGAGGGCCACGATCGCGCCGGGCGCGGTGGCCGGGTCCTTCGCGGGCTCGGAGGGTCCGAGCAGCATCTTGAAGACGAGCCCGGCCGCGATCAGCACGACCACGGCGGTCCCGACGATCACGAGGAGCATCTTCTTCTTGCCGCCCGAGCCCTCGGCCTCAGCGGTCTCTTCTTTGTCCTTGGCCATGTCTTCTCCTAAGGGGCGCTCGTCGCGACCGGGGACGGGGAGGCGATCGGGGTCTGCGGGGAGTTCTGGGCGGCCAGGACGACGATGGCGACCCTCCGGTTGCGGGCCTTGCCCACCTCGGTGGAGTTGGTGTCGATCGGCTTGTACTCCCCGTAGGCCGACAGGTTCAGGCGGGTCGGCTCCAGGCCGTCGGTGATCATGCGCTGCAACACGCTCGAGGCGCGGGCCTGCGACAGCTCCCAGTTGGAGGGGAACTGCGCGGTCCTGATCGGCACGTTGTCGGTGTGCCCCTCGATCGCGATCCGGTGGGGCAGCCGCTGCACGCTCGGGGCGATGAGGTCCAGCAC
>CAKUSI010000492.1 GCA_934678955.1 uncultured Austwickia sp.
GTGCCCCCTGAGCTCCACTCTTCCCGAAGCACATTGCGTTGTGGTTCTTCTCCAACCAATTTGCCTGCACATGCGCATCTCACCCGTCGCGCACCGGTTTCTCGGTTGGTCGAGGCATCGCTCGCCGAGACGATTTGAGGCGGGAAGCAGAAGTCCGAGAATCGGGAGGAGTGGGCGATTACCAATCTCGTCCATGCGGAACGATCGACGAGAGCAACAGGTCGAACGGACGATTGAGGTCTACTCGGTCGCGCTGCGCCGTTCCTAGTATTCCGCGTCGACGTACGCACGCTGCTCGTCGGAGAGCCCGTACAGCGCGTAGACCAGATCGTCGGCCTCGGCCTCCAGCTTCGCCAACTCAGCGCGACTCACAGCGAGCTTGTCGCAGCTATCCTGATGCGAAATCGCGAGTGCTTCGGCGAAGTCGCGACCGGTGACGCTCATCGCGAAGGTTGTCCTGCGAGCAGGGGCTCGGAGGGACTTGAGCAACTCGGCGGCCGAGTAAGCCTCATAGCCGAGCCACTTCTTCTTGCCCGGGAATCCACGCACGTCCTGCCCGAGGAGGTTGCTGACGTGCATCAGGAATCCATATTGCTCCGCGTAGATGTTGCTCCAGCCGTCGTGGAGGCGACGCCCGAGTTCCTCGAGTTGGGCAACCTCGTCCCCAGTCACCCGGACAGGGAGGGGAGCGATGAACTGCTTGTTGGCCTGCCAGAAATTGTTCTGCAGCTCGGTCGAGTATCGACGGAACGCCCAATCGAGCAGTCGACTGCCGAGGAGTGCAAGGAGCAGGTCGAGCGACGCTCCGCCTCGTCTGGGTACGATCCCGTTGACGCGTACGTTGTGGAAGAAGACTTCTCCCCCACGGTCGATACCGACTTCGAGCCGGGTTACTGTCTGCGCGACGCCCAGCTTTGGTAGGTCTTGGGCCGCGATGTTCTTGGGGTACACATAGCCCCACCACCGATCGTCGCGATCCATCCTGCCGCTTTCTCGCGCTCGAAGCGCCGGCTCATTCTCTTGAAGATAAGCCAGCGTCCTCGGTGCGACCGAGTCAATTTCGTCGAGTTCGAGTAGACGTGGTACGGCGCCCTCGACTACATATGGATGTAGCAAGTGACTGTTCAGGTCGGTCAGGTGAGCTGGAAGTCCAGCGGGCAGCTTTCGGCTGCCGCGCGGAGCGCGGCGATCACGGAGTGCCCGCGTTTGCGGGCGGTGGTGATGTAGCTGCGTAGGTCCATGCCGCGTTGGGCGCCTTCGAAGGTGCGGTAGCCGCCGCTGATCTTCTGCTGGACCTTGATCATCCGGATGTCGCGTTCGGCGTGGTTGTTGTCGAACGGAACGCGTGGATCGGTCATGAACCTGAGCGCGGCATCGGCGTGTTCGTCGAGCCGTTTCGCAAGACTGCCAGGCTTGCCGAGCTTCGGCCGACCGCGTTGGCCAGTTGGCGGTGGTGGTGGGTTCGCCGCTCGGCCGATCCGCACGATCTTGTCGTAGCGGCGTCGGAAGCGGCGCTGCTGTCGCGCGCCGAGCGCAGCCGGTCTGGCATGTTCAACCCGGGTCTTGATCTCCAGCAACAGTTCGGCGAGATCAGCGGCCCAGGACTGCTCGTACAGCTCGGCAACGCCCGCCAGTACGCGGAGATGATGCGCGCCGCACAGCGCGTGCGACGCGGCATCGAACTGACGGTAGCTCGCGAGCCCGTCGTGCACCGCAATGCCGCGAAACTCGGGCAGGATCCCGATGTCGATCATCGCGTCGGTGCCGCGCTTGGTGTGCACATCGAAGTGCGCGAGATCGTCGGTGCACGCGACGTGCACCCAGTGCAGAATGCCGTCGACGCGCGCGCCGGTCTCGTCGGAGTGCGCGACATCAGCGCCGCGAACGGCTTCGGCGATCAACTCCACGATGGGCATCGTCGCGTCACTGACATTCGCGACTGCGTTCGCGATCCACCCGGTCGACACCCGCGCGCCGAGCAAATCGGCAAACAGCTGCCGCGTTCGGTCGTACGGCACATGCTGGTAGCCGCATAGGTATGCGGCAGCGGCCTGCATCCCAGGCCCGTACTGCGTCGGCGCGTTCACGCGATCCGGGAACTCGCCCGCGGTGACATGCCCACATGAGCATTGCAGCCGCTGGCTGCGATGCTCGACCCAGTGCAACCGAATCGGCGGCAGATCCGCGACCTGACGCGACTCGGTATACACGAGCCGCTCAGGATCGAGCTTGTCGCCGCACGACGCACATGAGCTGGGCCGATGCACCACGACCTCGTCCGGCTCGACGACCTGCATCAAGTGATGCCCGTCGCTGCCCGGCTGCTTGCCCGGCGAGCGCTTGCCACGCTCACGCGGCTGCGCCGGCCGCTTCGCGAGCCCATCCGACGACGGCGGATTCGACGAGTTCGTCGAATCCGCCCGCAACCGAGCTTCCAGCTCGGTGATGCGTGCCGCCTGCGCCTCGACAACGAGCATCAACTGCTCAACACGGGCTTCAAGCTCAGCAATACGACGGTCGCGGGAGTCCACACCTGCGGTCTTCGAGTCCCAGACTCCCAGTCCTGCTCAACCCACCTGAACAGTCACGTTTCCGTTCATAATG
>CAKUSI010000493.1 GCA_934678955.1 uncultured Austwickia sp.
GCTGCGCACCGATGATCGTTTCGCCCGCGGCCGCCTGCGGGACGCCGAGGAAGTTCTTGCTGCTGAACTGCATCGGCGAGATCGGCACGGTCCAGGCGGCCGTGTTCGTGCCCTTCTCGGTCCGCAGCGAGGCGACGGCGAGCAGGTACGTGTCCACGATGACGTCCTGCGGCGTCTCCCCGTTGAAGAAGTCGACGGTCTGGGGCACGCCGGCCTTGTCGCCGAGCAGGTTGTTGAAGACGAGCTTGAGCGCGTTGGCGGGGCGCACCGAGCCGCGGGTCTCCACGGGGCGGGTTTGGTAGATGTTCCGCGTGTAGGCCTGGTAGATCGCCGGCGGCAGGTCGTCGGCCAGCACCTTCTCGAAGAGAATCGGCAGCCAGGTGCGCATGATCGCGGGCTGCGGCCCGTCGTACACACCGTCACCGTCCCGGTCCCGTGTCTCGCCGTCCCAGGACGCGATCAGCGCGAGGTCGGCGCGCCGCGGGTCGCCCGACGGCAGGTTGGCGGCCGCCTTGGCGATCACCGGCTGGAGGTAGCGCAGGTTCAGGTCCGCGAACGAGAACCGCTCGTTCAGGTCCCACATCTGCTGCGGGCTGAACCGGGACCGCTCCCGCAGCGCGGAGTCGATCTCGTTCGCCCGGTCGACGGGTCCCCAGTTGCTGTAGTCGTTGTTGAACCCCGGCGCGGCCTCGTTGTTCCAGTTCATGATGAAGCCCTGCGCCGGGTTCAGGACCTGCGGGTTCTGCGAGAAGTCGGCGTAGCCCTGCCACTCCATGCTGCCGTCGCCGAGCGCCGGAATCCGCATGTCCTGGTTGCCCGGCCGGTTCGGCAGGCGGCCGGGTGAGATGTAGCCGATGTTGCCGCGCGCGTCGGAGTAGTACCAGTTGATCGAGATCGCGAACTTGCTCGCCCGCGCTCGGAACTCCTCGAAGTTCTTCGCCTGCGGCATGCGGGCCCAGGTGATCAGCGACTGGACCTCCAGGCCCGCGTAGGAGCGCTTCTTGGAGTACGCGGTCCGGTTGGCCGGGTCAACCGAGGTGACGAAGCCGTGCACGGTGGACAGGACGTCGAGCGGTACGTCCTCGCCGCCCTTGACCTTGATCGTCTCGTGGCGGACGGTCATGTCGCGCCACGCTCCGTCGTAACGGTACTTCCGGTCGTTGTCGGGCGCGAGCGTCTCCTGGTAGACGTCCACGACGTTCATGGGCCCGGCGGTGGCGCCCCAGGAGATCTCGTTGTTGGTCCCGAAGATCACCGCCGGGTAGGCGAACGGCGTGTTGCCCGCGAAGTCGAAGCCCGCGCCGTGCAGCCCGATCCCGAAGACGTACGAGGGGTTGAACCACTGGAACTGCGGGCCGTTGACCAGGATCGACTTCGCCCCCGAGGCCTTGGACGCGCCGACCGCCCACAGGTTGGAGGCCTTCGGCGCCCCGCCCGGCCAGCCCTCGGAGCCGTGCCGGACCGCCTGCGCCTCGGCCGTGTCCTGCAGCTGCGGGCTCACCGGCTTCAGCGAGGGCAGCGCCTTCGGTCGCGTCGAGGCGCCGGGAGCGCCGGCACCGTTGGAGCCGGTCACCTCCGGCAGCCTGCCCGAGTTCGGCCCGGGCACGGTCGTCGGGGCCAGCGGGTCCTCGGTCCAGACCAGCTGCTCGAACAGCGCGCGGCCCTTCACCGGCCCGTTGGCGGCGATGAGCTGCTGCAGGACCTGGTAGTTCGAGATCTCCTCGCTGTAGTCCGAATACCGGTTCGCCATGGTGCCGATCCACACCATCGCGACGTCGTACGCGGTCCAGTCCGACGGCTCGAAGCCGAAATCCGCGAACTGCTTGGGCAGCAGCGTGCCCGGGCTCTGCCGGACCTCGGCGATGCGCTCGTTCATCCCGGCCGCGTAGCCCTCGAGGATCGCGCGGTCGTCGGCGGGCAGCGCCGCGATCTGCGCCTTGATCGAGGCCGGGTCGAAGCCGGAGAGCGTGTCCTTGTCGAGCGCGAGGTAGTCCGCGCCCAGGACCTCGGCGACCGTGCCCTGCGTGGACCGCCGGGACATCTCCATCTGGAAGAGACGGTCCTCGGCCACCACATACCCGTACCCGCGGAAGAGGTCGAACGTGGTGTCGGCGTAGACGTGCGGGATGCCGTACGAGTCCCGCTTGATGGTGACCGACGCGTCGGAGGCGCCCGGCGATGGCTTGCTCGCGACGCCGGCGGCGTCGGCCGCGAAGGCGTCGGGGACGGTACGCGCGAGGGCCGGGGCCGCGAGCGGGACGGTGAGGGCGGTCCCGAGCAAGCCGGCCAGCAGGGTGCAGGCCAGGCGTGGGCGAGCGGTGCGTTGACGAGCGGTGCGTTGACGAGCGGAGTGTGGGCGAGGGGAAGTCGTCATGGGCTGGTCCTCCTTGACCGGGCGTCGACGGGCGACGCGTCCGCCGGGGTTCGGCGGTGGTGAGGCCGGGTGGTCCGGTACCAGCGAGGGTGCGAGCACGACGTGGTACGGCACCACGGTGAGTGCGGTGCGGAAACTACGGGGAAAACGGTTGAGCCCCAGGCATCGTCAACCGCCCTCGGACGTCCGTCAAGCTTCGACTGTGGCGTGTCTCACAC
>CAKUSI010000494.1 GCA_934678955.1 uncultured Austwickia sp.
TGTCCTGCCCGTCCTGCGGGCGCGCCCAGGTGGACGTGTACACCCTCGCCGAGCAGGTGACGGCGGGCTTGGAGGGGCTCACCGTGCCGCTGCGGGTGGCGGTGATGGGGTGCGTCGTGAACGGCCCCGGCGAGGCGCGAGAGGCCGACCTGGGCGTGGCGTCCGGCAACGGCAAGGGCCAGATCTTCGTGCGCGGCGAGGTCGTGACGACCGTTCCCGAAGCCCAGATCGTGGAGACCCTCATCGAGCACGCGATGGCGCTGGCCGAGGAGATGGGCGAGGGCGAGGGCGCCTCGACGTCTGGCCCCGTGGTCACGGTGGGCGGGTGACGGCACGCCGGGAGCACCCATGCTGAGATCGCGCACGGTGCGCCCGGTCGGGGAGGCTGACCGCGCCGCCGCGCTGGAGGTCTGCGCCCGGGACCCGCTCTCGAACTGTTACGTCGCCGCCCGCATGGATGAGGTCGATCTCGACCGCACCCCGGTGCTGCTCGGCTACTACCCGGGCGGTCGGCTCGAGTCGCTGTGCTGGGCCACCGCCAACCTGATCCCCGTCGAGTGCGACGAGGCGGGCGCCGTCGCCTTCGCGGAGAAGCTGCGGCGCGCACAGCAGCACTTCTCCTCGATCTTCGGCCCCGCGGACCAGGTCGGCTACCTCTGGGAGGCGCTGGCCAGCTCGTGGCGGGCGCCCACGGAGATGCGCCCGCGCCAGCCGCTGCTCGCGATCGGCCCCGACGACCCGCTGGGGGTGCTCCCCGACCCGCGGGTGCGGCACGCGACGGTCGAAGAGCTGGACGTGCTGGCGCCGGCGGCAGCCGCCATGTTCACCGAGGAGATCGGCTACCCGCCGTTCACGGACCGAGCGGGGGAGACGGGCTACCGGTACGCCGTCCGCGGGCTGCTCGTCCGCCGACGCGCCTACGTGATCGTCGAGGAGGGTCGGGTCCTGTTCAAGGCCGACCTCGGCTCGGTGGGCACGGGGGCGGGGCAGATCCAGGGCGTCTGGGTCGACCCGCCCGCGAGGGGGCGCGGGATCGCGGCACCCGCCATGGCCCGCGTGGTCCAGCTGGCACGCCGCGAGGTCGACTGGGTGAGCCTGTACGTCAACGATTACAACCTGCCCGCGATGAGCACGTACGAGCGGGTCGGCTTCTGGCAGGCCGGGACGTTCGCCACGGTCCTCTTCTGACGCGGGAACCGGACGGCGAGGGGGCGCCCCACGGAGCGTTCCAGTGGTGTCCCAGGGGTAACGACCAGGTTCCGACGTGCTCGTCGTCACGGGGACGGTCGTTACCCCGCGCCGGTAGCGTGGGGCGCACCAGGCTCCGCTGCAGATCCGACGTCGCTACAGATCCGACGTCGCGCTTCCTGTCAGCGCCTCGACCGGTGCTCGCGGCGCCTGGCACACCGCTGCCACCGCCGAAGGGGTCTCCCGCCGTGTCAAGCCTGCCCGACATTCTCACCAGCCCGGAACGCCGCCCGGGAGCGGTGCAGGCCCTGACCGAGGTGGTCGAGAAGGAGGTACGCGGAACCTCCGGGCTCGGTGGGATGGCGCTGCGAGCCGGCTTCGCGGCGGCGACCAAGCTCCGCCCGGACCTGGTGCCTCGGGCGATCGACCGGCTGCTTCCCGAGTTCGCCGGCCAGCTGGATCCGTACTGGCAGCGGCGCGGCGCGCAGCCGTTCGGCACGCACCTGCAGGCGCACGGCGACGCCGTCTCCGATGCCCTCCTGAGTGTGGCTGACGGCAGGCTGGCGGACCCGCAGCACGCGGCGCTGGCCCGGATCTACGGGGCTCTGCGGCCCAGGGCGCAGGCCCAGGTCGCCGACACGTTGCCCCGGCTCGGCGCCACCATCGAGACGCTGGCCCGCTGACGACACTCGGCGACGGCCGCTGGGGGATCGCAGGCCCCCACGGCGGGGGGCACGTGGGCCGATATCCTGCGGGCACGCACGCGCGTTGTCCGCACGGGAGCCCCGCCCACTTCAGACGCGTGAGCCTGGAAGCGCATGAGCCCAAGGAGATGCCAGTGACCGTCCTGCGCCTGTCGACCCTGTTCCTGCGGACCCTGCGCGAGGACCCGGCCGACGCCGAGCTGCCGGGCCACCGGCTGCTGGTGCGGGCGGGCTACATCCGTCGGGCCGCGCCGGGCGTCTACAGCTGGCTTCCCCTCGGGTTGCGGGTGCTGCGGAAGGTCGAGGCCATCGTGCGGGAGGAGATGGACGCGATGGGCGGCCAGGAGCTGCTCTTCCCGGCCCTGCTGCCTCGCGAGCCCTACGAGGCGACCGGGCGCTGGGTCGACTACGGGGACAACCTCTTCCGCCTGAAGGACCGCAAGGGCGGCGACATGCTCCTGGGTCCCACGCACGAGGAGATGTTCACGCTCGCGGTCAAGGACCTGTACTCCTCGTACAAGGATCTCCCGCTCACCCTCTACCAGATCCAGACGAAGTACCGCGACGAGGCGCGTCCGCGGGCCGGGCTGCTGCGCGGGCGCGAGTTCGTGATGAAGGACAGCTACAGCTTCGACGTGGACGACGCCGGCCTGCAGGCCAGCTACGAAGCGCACCGGAAGGCGTACATCAGGAT
>CAKUSI010000495.1 GCA_934678955.1 uncultured Austwickia sp.
TCGCCACCCTGCGCAACAACGGCAACGCCCGATCGGTGGGCGACCCGCTCGCCACCTTCACCGGCGGCGGCTACCACCATGGCCTCGTCGTCCCGTTCCGGCGCGGCAGCAGACCTTACCCCGCCTCGGCGGGGCCGCTGTCCACGATGGCGACCCGCGACCAGCACGGCGTACTGATGCCCGCCCACGAGCTCGACGACGCCCACTTCCGCATGCTGCGACCGCGCGAGGCCGCCAATGCGCAGCGCTTCCCGCGGGACTACATCATCCACGGCAACCAGGGCGAGCAGCAGATGCAGGCCGGCAACGCGGTCGCCGTCAACGTCGCCCACTGGATCGGCAAGCGCGTCCACGACGCCCTGGACGGGAGGGCCGCAGCATGACCCGCAGCAGCCGCAGCGCCCGCGCAGCCGGGACGCGCTTCGAGTCCCTGGTCGCCGCCTACCTCGCCCGCGTGTGGGACGACCGCATCGAACGACGCGCCAAGTCGGGCGCGAAGGACCGCGGGGATCTGTCCGGCGTCCGCGTCATGGGCCAGCGCGTCGTCGTCGAGTGCAAGGACCACAACCGCCTCGACCTGGCTGGCTGGTGGGCAGAGGCAGACATCGAACGCGGCAACGACGACGCAGGCGCGGCGTTCATCGTGCACAAGCGCCGCGGCAAGGGCAACGCCGCCGACCAGTGGGTGACGCTCACCCTCGGCGAGCTCGTGGCCCTCATCAGCGGCAACCGCGACCACCTCCAAGGAGAGGAATGACTATGACCGCATGGATGGATGATGCCCACTGCCGCACCCGGCTGTGGCACGCCCTCGACCTCGACGCGCAGCGCGAGGTGTGCGACGGCTGCCCCGTCCGCACCCAGTGCCTGGAGTTGGGCCGCGAGGTGCTGGCAGGCCTGACCGCCATCGAGCTGCGCGACCTCATGCACGACAAGCGCCCCGACCTGTGGGGTGGCCGCACGCCCGCCGAGATCACCAAGGACATGGCCCGGTGCGCCCACGTCGACTGCACCAAGTTGCCCCGCAAGCAGGGCCTGTGCCCCACGCACTACATGCAGCTGTACCGGCGCATGGAGACGTGCCGGTTCGACGGGTGCGGGCGCAAGGTGGTCGCCCGCGGGCTGTGCCGGACCCACGCCGACCAAGAGCGCGAAGGCAAGCCGCTCACGCCCATCCGCAAGCCGAAGCTGACCGCCACCGACGTGGCGATGATCCGCGCCCTGTCCGAACTCGGGCACACCAACGCTGGACTCGCCCGCCGGTACAACGTCGCCCGCCAGACCGTCACCGAGATCGTCGCCCGGCGCGTCTACAAGGGCATCGCGCCAGCGCCGCTGGACGAGGCCCGACGACTGCTGGAGGTGGCAGCATGAGCACCCCCGACTACGAGCCGAGCTACGAATACGACGAGGGCTTCACCGGGACCCTCCTCGCGTACAACCTCCGAGGCCACGGCCTGGACGTCGACGACATCGAGCGCTTCCTGCACGAGCGCTACCTCGACGACGAAATCGACCTCGGCGGCTGGGATGTCCGGGAGTCCTGGCTCCGCAAGGTCCCCGCCCGCGACGGCGACGGGATGATGCACGTCTACTCCCACAAGCCGGGATGCGGTGCACGAGCCGTCACCGTCCTAGAGCGCCCCCACGGCTGGTCCTTCTGGTGCATCAACCACCCGATGGAGCCCGCGACATCGGGTCACCCGGTGTCCCAGATCCTCGACGGCGAGGCGCTGGTCGCCCGCCGCCTGGCCGAGATGGCCGAGGATGTGGACCCCCGTCCGGACGTGGCGGAGGGGTACGTGTACATGTGCCGGGAGTGCTCGTCCGCCTTCTCGGAACGCCAGCGCCGGGCCTACCTTGAAGCGACGGGGGGTGTGTCGTGACCACCCCCAACGGCGTCCCCATCACCGTGTGCGCCGAGTGCCACCGCGAGCACCCCCAAGGCAAGCGCCACTGCGACATCTGCGGGCGACCATCCGCGTTCATCAACGACAACGGCCGGTGCCTGACGCCGGCGTACAGAGAGGCGAAGAAGTGACACTCGCAGCACCCTTCCCCTACTTCGGCGGGAAGCGCCGGGCCGCGCCGATCGTGTGGCGCGCGCTCGGCGACCCCTCGGGCTACGTGGAGCCGTTCGCAGGTTCGGCCGCTGTCCTCCTGGCGCGGCCGGAGTTCAAGGGGCGCAGGGTCGAAACCATCAACGACGCCGACGGCTGGCTCGTCAACGTCTGGCGTGCCCTACGTCTGTCGCCCCACGAGACAGCCGCGCACGCTTTCGGGCCGGTCACCGAAATCGACTACCACGCCCGCCTAGCGTGGCTTCAGGAGCGCCGGACGCCTGACCTCGTGGCATGGCTGGAGGGCGATCCCGAAGCGCACGACCCGAAGGCTGCCGGATGGTGGCTCTATGTCGTCGCCTGCGGCATCGGTGACCCGTTCGGCCCCGGCCCGTGGCGTGTCGTAGACGGCAAGCTCACCGATACGCGCAAGCTGCCCCACCTCGGCGACGCGGGGCAAGGGGTTATGGCCTATTTCGAACGCCTCGCCGCACGCCTCCACC
>CAKUSI010000496.1 GCA_934678955.1 uncultured Austwickia sp.
CAGCTCGACGCTCGGGTACGACCGGAAGTCGGCGAGCGAGAGATGCGTGACGAACACGCCGTCACCTTACGGCAGGCGTGCCGGACTGCTCGTAGTGGCGAGTCAGCATCATCGCGGCATCGCGGTACCCACGCTTGGCAGTGCCCGATCAGAAGGTCAGCTCGCGGAGAGGGTGGCTGAGGAGGGCTCCGAGGTACCAGCGTTCGCCTGACGGGACGACGCTGGTCGGGGCGGGGTCGAGCCCGGTGTAGTGGGTCTCCGGTGTGCCGTCGTCCGTGGCGACGAGGATGCTGCCGGTGAGCGGGTCGTCCTCGTTGACGAAGCTGTTGCCGGGGAGGCGGATCATGATGTGGCGGGCGAGGTCGTGGGGCAGGACGAGAGTGTCGAACGCGCCGATGCGGTCGTAGAGGGCGATGAGCATTCGGCCGTCGTCGTCGCGGTTGATGTTGTCGGGGGTTCCGGGAAGATCATGTAGGACGATGCTGGTGTCGGCACCGATGCGATGTTCGAGGATGCGGTATCTGTTCGACTCGGCGATCCATAGCCTCGTGCCGTCCGCGGTGAGGGCGATGCCGTTCGGGAAGTGGAGTTCGTCGAGGATCGTCGTCGCCGTTCCCGAGGCGAGGTCGTAGGCGATGACGCGGCCGGAGGGGCGCCCGTCGATGGCGTCCGGCAGCAGGTACGTGGTCGTTTCGCCGAGTGTGGTGGTGTTGTACCGGTGGCTGGAGTCGCTGAAGTACACGATGCCGTCGTGGCTGACGTCGAGGTCGTTGGCGAACAGGACGGGCGTGCCGTCGACCTCGTCCACGAGGGTCTCGACGACTCCCTCCATGGTCACGGCTTGGAGCCCGATGCCGTGGTTGGCGACGAGGAGCCGGCCGTCGGGATGGAGAGCGAGCCCCAACGGCCGGCCACCGACATCCGCGAACGGTTCGGGTTCGCCTCCCGGTGCGATGCGCCACAGGATGCCGCGACGGTCTCCCGTGTAGAGAACACCGTTGCTGTCGACCGCGATGTCCTCGGGGCCGTCAAGCGCGGTGGTGATGGCTGACGGTGGGCGCTCAGCGGGCGCGGCGATCGCGGCGTCCATCCGCATCGGCTCACCGGGTCGCCATGACTGCGGCTCGAAGCCGTCGACTGGTGGGCTCACGAAGTTCAGCAGCGCCGCGATCGCCAGCATCGGGAGCGCGACGATCGTTCCGGCCGTGATGAGTGTGGGACGCACCCATCGTCGGCTCGGACGCATGCCAGTCATGCGCCCGCTGGTTCGGGCGGCTCGATTCGTCGCGCACGGAGCGCGGTGTCGAGCAGGAGCGCCATCAGCACAACGATGCAGATCGCGTCGAAGATCAACGGAACCGAACTGGTCTCAGCCACATCGCGAGGCCGCGAGAGGGTCAGGGCGAGACTGGCACCCTTGGAGACGATGGTGCCGATGGCGACCGGCACGCGGACACCGGGACGGAACGCAGCCCACACCAAGGCGGCCCCCAACAGCAACTGGAGCACGCCGCGATGCTGGAGGAGTGAGAGCACGATCGGGTCAGGATCGACCACGCCGTACGACTCCAGCTGGGCCGGATCGAACAGTGACTGCACGGGAGTTGCCGTGAGCACACCCAGCGCCACGAGCACCACCCGGATCACCCACTCGCGAGGCCCTGGGCGGGGGCTGCTGTTCTCGATCAACTGTGGGGGGTTCTTCGCGGGTCTCTCGTCCACGTCCCCAAAATAGTAATCAACTTACGCGTAGTCAACTACATATAATGCAGAACGTATACTCCGTGGCGGGAGGTGTGCGACGTGAGGATGGCCCGACTGAGCGCGGAGACCGGCGTGGCTGCGCCCACGATCCGGTACTACATCCGTGAAGGCCTCGTCCCGCCGGGAACACTCACCAGCCCGAACCAGGCGGTCTACGACGACACCCACGTCCGCGCGCTTCGGCTGACGCGCGCACTCATCGACATCGGTGGGTTGTCGATCGACGGCGCACGCAAGGTGCTTGCCCATCTCGCAGAGAAGGCCGACGACACGTACTCCGTCCTCGGCAGCACGCAGTATGCCTTGACAGCACACCGGGACCTGCCCGAAAGCGAGGAAGCCGCCACCGCCACCGCTCGCGTCGATCAGCTGATCCAGAGTCGTGGCTGGTCGGTGCGACCGGATAACCCCGCCCGCACCACCCTCGCCGACACCCTCCTCGCACTCAACGCACTGGGAGCGACCGAGACACTCGAGCTGCTCGACACCTACGCCGTTGCCGCCGAGAACCTCGCCGAACACGAGGTCGAACAGCTCCTGGACGCGCCCTCGATCGAGTCGGCCGTCGTAGGAGTGATCGCGTGTGATGTGCTTGGCGACCGACTGCTGTCGGCGCTCCGCCGCCTCGCCCAGGAGAACGCCGTCACGTCACGGCTCGCGACCCCCAACACTGGGTAAGCCACGACCGGCAGCCACACGTGCATGACGGCCCGCGGGGTTCCACCGGACCGGTGGCCGGGTCAGGCGGTCGGCAGCCGCATCAGCATGATGACGTGCCGGTAGTCGGTCAGCGGCTC
>CAKUSI010000497.1 GCA_934678955.1 uncultured Austwickia sp.
GCCGGGTTCTTGTAGTGGATGTAATAGTCCGGGTTGCCGAAGACCGCCGGCAGGTCCCGCGGCTCCACGTGCGCGATGATCGACGCCTCGTAGTCGCCCTGGGTGAAGACGGTCGAGAGCCAGGCGGCGGGGAACTCCAGCTGGTCGAGCCGCACGGTGAAGCCGACCTGCTCCAGCTGGCTCTTCACGACCTGGCCGCAGGAGGTGGCGTACGGGAGCGTGGGCACCCGCAGCCGAATCGACGGGTTCGGCGTGCCGGCCTGCGCCAGCAGCGCCTTCGCCTTCGCAGGGTCGTACGGCGCGACACCCGTGAGGTCCTCGTACCAGGGATCCGTCGGCGGGACCATGCTGCCGATCAGGTGCCCGCGCCCGCCCCAGCACCGGTCGAGGAGGGACTGGTGGTCGATCGCGGCCCGCGCGGCCTGCCGGACGCTCTGGTGGTTGAAGGGCGCCTTCGCGTGGTTGAACGACAGCACGACCTCGCCGTTGGTCGTGCCCTGCAGGACCTGGTACTTGCTCTCGTCGGAGAACTGCCCCAGCGCGTCGGGCGCTGTCACCTGGCTGATCACCTGGATGCCCCCCGAGAGGAGGGCGTTGTTGAGCGCCGCCGCGTCCTTGTAATAACGAAGGGTGACCTGATCGAAGTACGGCTTGTCCCCCCAGTAGTCGGGGTTGGCGTCGAGCACGATCGAGTCGCCCTTGGTCCACTT
Source organism: uncultured Austwickia sp. (assembly GCA_934678955.1). The sequence continues at coordinate 711 of CAKUSI010000497.1, forward strand.
CGTGAACTTGTACGGGCCGGTGCCGATGGGCGTGGTCGCGAGCGCGTCCACCCCCGTGCGGGAGAACATCGCGCCGACGCGCGTGGTCATGCGGTAGAGCCAGTCGTTGCTGGGCTTGGACAGCACGACCTCGACCTGGGTGGGGCTCGTCACCCGTACGCTGCTCACGACGTCCATCGCCTTGGCCAGCGACGTCGTCCAACCCGACGAGACGCGTTCGATCGAGAACTTGGCGTCCTCTGCGGTGAAGGCCGCGCCGTTCGTGAACGTCGCGTTCGGCACCAGGTCGAAGGTGTACGTGAGGCGGTCCGGCGACACCCGCCAGGCGGACGCCAACCCCGGGACGATCTTGCCCTCCTGGTCGACCTTGACCAGGCCCTCGTACACGTTGGTCAGCAGCGCCTGCGGGATCGCCGCGCCGTTCTCATGGGTGAAATCGAGGGATGCAGGTTCGCCGGTGACGCCGACGACCAGGTTCTTCGGCCCCTCCGCACCGCCGGAGGCTCCCGGCTGGCCGGAGCCGGCGCTGCACGCGGTGAGCGCTGCCGCGACACCGAGCGCCACGAGAGCGGCGGTCGTGCGCGCGCGCGTACGTCGGGGGACTGACACCATCGCCGACCTCCCAGTCAGGGTCCCGACCTGGTCACGGTCGGGTGTCGCCTCGATGGTAACGGGACGTCGTCTGCCGGGGCGTCCGCCCCTGGCGACCTGCGTCAACCCGCCGCCAACTGGGACAGCGTGTGGATCGTCAAGCCGACGAGGCCGCCCACCACGGTCCCGTTGATGCGGATGAACTGCAGGTCGCGGCCCACGTGCAGCTCGATCCGCTCGGCCGCCTCCTTGCCGTCCCAGCGGGCGATGACCTGCGAGATGATCGGCGCGAGCTCGGCGCCGTAGGAGTCGACGATGAACGCCACCGCATCCCCCGTGCGGGCGTCCACCCGGGCCCGCAGGTCGGGCTCGGTCGCCAACCGCTCCCCCAGGCGGCCCAGCTCGGCGGCGAGGCGCGTGCGCAGCAATCCGTCCGGGTCCTCCAGGGCCTTGGCGAGGACCGACCGGACGATCTCCCACACCGCGAGGGCTGCGTCCGTGGTTTGCGGGTGGGTGAGCAGCCGCTCCTTCAGCGCCTCGGCGCGCCGCATCGTGACCGGGTCCTCCTGCAGGTTGCGGGCCAGGTCCTCCAGGAGGTCGTCGACGGCACGACGGACGCGGTGGTTCTTGTCGTCCCGGACGTCGCGGACCCAGCGGACCGCCTCCAGGTGGGCCCGGTCGGCGACGAGATCCCCGAGCCAGTGCGGCGCCCACAGGGGGACTCGTTCCCCGACGATCCCCATGAACTTCTCGGGGTTCTCCACCAGCCAGGCGTGGGCCTCCATCACGACGATGTCGACCATGTTGTGGTGCACGCCGTCGCGCACGATCTCCTCCAGCAGCGCGCCGGCGAGCGGGCTGACCGGGTCCCCGACGAGCCGCGGGATCAGGGAGTGCTCGACGAGCCCGCGGATGTCCTCCGGGTCGACGTGCTCCAGGGCGCGATGCAGGACCTTGGCGGACTCGTCGGCGAGGCGTCGCGCGTGGGCGGGGTCGCGCAGCCACACGGCGAGCCGACCGGTGGTGTCCGCGGCTAGGAACCGTTCGCGCGCCGCCTCCCCGGTCAGGAAGTTCCCCGTGACGAAGTCCTCCAGGCCCTTGGCGAAGATGTCCTTCTTCTTCGGCACCAGGGCCGTGTGCGGGATGGGGATGCCCAGCGGGTGCCGAAACAGCGCGGTCACCGCGAACCAGTCGGCGAGCGCGCCCACCATGGCGGCCTCGGCGGTGGCGTTCACGTAGCCCCACGCCCCGTCGCGGTG
>CAKUSI010000498.1 GCA_934678955.1 uncultured Austwickia sp.
TCCTGGACCCCAGCAACCCGATCCCCATTGACCGCGCTCGTGCGGTTCGGGTCGGCCGGCGGGGCTCGGATGCGAAAGTGCTCGCCGGATGGGTGGCGGGGCGTGGTGAGGGCGAGCGGAACCGCGGCCTGTTCTGGGCCGCGTGCCGCCTCGCCGAAGCCGGCACACCGCCCGACGCAACCCTCGAAGTGCTGGGGCCTGCCGCGGAGCACGCTGGGCTCGGGCCGCGGGAGATCATGGCGACGATCCGCTCCGCCTACCGAACCACCCACCCCGCACCTCGAACCACAGCCGAACTGGCGATGGATGAGCGTCGTCTGGTGCGCGAATCACCAGGACGGGTGATCTCATGAGCGCCATCGAAGTCGCCTCGGCTCGGGGTCGCCGCCTGGCGGTCGTGACGGCGATCACGGGAACGGTGTTCATCGCCGCCGGTGCGTTCTGGCTGTCGTTCACCGCGCTCGCCGATCTCGCACGCCGGTCTGGGATTGATGCGGGTCAGGCGTGGGCGTGGCCGTTGATCGTGGACGGCATCATTGTCGTCGCGACGGTCGCCGTCGTCGCCCTTGCCAGCCAGTCCCGCCGGACCTGGTACCCGTGGACGCTGCTGGCGGCGGGTGCGGTGGTGTCGGTGACGGCGAACGCGATCCACGCGATCATCGCCGCCGATGCCGATGTCCCGCCGGTGCTGGCTGCGTCGGTCGCGGCGATCCCGCCGCTGGTGCTGCTGTCGATCACACACCTCACCGTCTTCCTCACCCGCCCCACCACCACGCCGCACGCAGACATGATCGAGGACGCTCCGGCCGAGACCACTGCTCCATCGCAGACGGTCGCCGTGCGAGAACGTGAACCAGTGCACGCCGCGGGGATACCGGCGGTGCCGGTGAGTGAGCGGCGGGCGGAAGCCACCGAGTTGCGGGAGGTGGAGGGCTGGTCAAACAAGCAGATCGCCCGACACCTGGGCGTGCACCCCTCAACCGTTGGTCGCTGGTTCACCGCAACCGCCGAGACACCGAAGGAGGAGGCACCGTGAACGAGCATGCAGAGGCAGAGCGCACTGAGGCCCCGGAAGCCCGACACGAAGCGGCGGGCTCAGAAGCAGAGCGGTCAGCGTTCGCCGTACACCGCGACCCCTCACTCACCCCCACGACCAGCGGTCCTGGTTCGCGGGTGGGGCGCGGGATCGCGTGGGTGCGGCCGTCTGATCTGATCGCATCGAGCAGCGCACGCCTCGCTGGCCGTGGCATCGACTTTCAGGCGGAGCTCGCCCATCGCGTCCGCCGCGCCCCCGGCCAGACGTACCGTGCGACCCGGAACCGGGCACGCGATGCCCGTGATCGACGTGCCGCCCGAGTCGCGCCGGAAGTGTCGGTGTTCGAGTCGTTCGACGTGTTCGAGCCGCAGGATCGGCTCCGGTCGTCGTCGTGGGTTCGGCCGTCAGGGATCGGACTGGGGTGAGCCGCCGTGGACAGGGAACGGTGGGACGGCGATGGCGGGGAGCGGGTGCGCACCTTCCTGTCAGGAGGTGCCACCATGCCACAACCCCACACCCCGCGCCGCAACGATCACCGTCGTGGTTTCGAGAACTCAGAACGACTCCGCGAACTCCTCACCCGCCTCCACGCAGACGGGCCTGACGCGTGGCGGAGTGACCCGGAGGCGGCGGCGCTCATGCAGCACGCCGCCGACAAGTACGCCGCCCTCGCCCGCAAACACGGGCTGGACCCGTGGGAGGCGGCAGGCGCGGCGTTCGAGGCGATGCGTACTGCCGCTGTCCGGCGGGCTGATGATCCGTGGGCGGTGATCACGCGGGCTGTGCAGATCACCTGCATCGCCGAGAACCGTGCCAACGGGCTGCTCTGCTCCGTGCACCAGGCACGCCGGCCGCGGTACTCGAGTTTCCATGACGCCGAACGGTTCTCCGACCGAGAGAACCCCCTCACCGACTACCACCCCGCGTTCCGCGCCGACCCCTTCACCACCGACGACGAAGGCGACGGCGAAGCGATTCAGGAGCCAGGGTGCACGGGTGTGGAGTCCGCTGTTGAGGACACGATCGCGTTGCTGTGTTGGCACGGGTGGGAGCCGGGGATCGCCCGGGCCGCGGTCGAGTGCGTCTGTGCACGGCTCGCCGAGTCCGTCTCGCGGGCGGGCGCGTATGAGTCGCTGCGGCGGGATCGTCACGCCCGCGCGCTGCTCGACATCCCCGCACCGTCCTGGTACCGGCTGCTGCGGATCATCCTCGGCGTACCGGACGCGCACCTGACCGGCACCAGTGCTGGTCGTGGCGTGCTGTTGCGGTTGCTGATCGGTGAATCGTTGCGGCATCTCATGGACGATGCCGAACTCGGCGCGGCGATCAAGGTTGCCGCGCCTGGTGTCATGCGGGGTCGGCGATGAGCGAGCCAGGACACATCGAGTTGGAACGGTCGGTCGCGTCAATCTGGGCCGGCCGCCGGCACCGGGAAGACTACGGCGACCTCGACGCTCTGGTCGAGTCGATCGTGCGGGATGGGTTGTTGCAGCCGATCACGATCACCCCGGACGGGATG
>CAKUSI010000499.1 GCA_934678955.1 uncultured Austwickia sp.
CTCAGTTCACCAAGGATGAGTTCTCTCATGGGTTCGAGTTCGAGGGTGGAGAGTTCAAGACCGTCTGGGTCAAGCGGCTGATGGGCGATTCGCGGGGCGGGTCGATTCTTGCGCTGAAGACATGTACTGACACCACGTCCATCACCGTTAAGCAGGGCACAAAGGTGGTTGGGAAGGGACGGAAGGCCGAGGAGAGCTACTTCTTCGGGAACACGCCGCGAGGTCTGGCGATCGTCGCGGCGCAGAACGTGGAGGTGTCGACGTGCTGAGGGTTCGGCTCGCCGGCGCGTTGGCGATGGGGGTGCTGATGTGCGTGTGTGCTCCCGCGGTGTCGGCTGAAGGCGGGACATCCAACGAGGGTGGCGGCCGCTTCACCGTTTCGGCGACTCAAGAGGGCAAGGGAGGCGGCGGCGGGCAGACTAGAACCGCCGCAGAACGTGAAGCGGCGCGACAGAGATACTTGGCGCATCTCGCCCAACTTCGACTCGAGCACGAGACACGGCTGAGGATCTTCCCCGAATGCAACCCCTCGGTCGGTCCGGTCGAGTCGTGGTGCGCCTGGCAGCCCCCAGAGGCCGGCGGGAGCAGCGCGCCTCCCCGGCAGGCGGTCGAGGCGTACGTGCGCACGGTCACGGCGTCCATGCAGTTGCCGGACGCCTACCCGCAGATCGGGCCCGACCCGACTTGGAACGAGTGGAACATGGCCGTGGTCGGCATCCCGCTGTGGCTGTGGGTGGAGGGCCCGGCGCAGATGACGGCGTCCCGGTCGGAAGCCGGTCTGGCCGTCTCGCTCGACGCGCGGCACGTCAGCACCACGTTCACGATGGGCGACGGCCGCACGGTGACGTGCGCCTCGACCAAGCCATACGTCCGCAACGCGGTGAAGCCCGGCGAGCCCTCACCTGTGTGCGGGTACACCTATCAGGTGGCGGCGAAGTCGCCCAGCCCCACGAGCGTAACGAACAAGGCGACCGGCACCTACACCGTGACGGCCACGACCCACTGGTCGGTCGACTGGACCGCCGGCGGCTACTCGGGCACGCTCACGACCCAGATGTCCGGCTCACGTGACCTCCCCGTTGGCGAACTGCAGGCCGTGGTCATCCGCAGCTGAACGCTCCCGGACGCGCGACACTAGGGTGCGGCTGTCCCGAGAGGGGGCACGGTGCTGGACATCCTGGTGATCACCGGACCGATTTACCTGTGCATCCTCACCGGCTGGCTGTTCACCCGATTCGGCATGTTCCGGCGCTCCGACATGGACGTCATCGGCGCCTTCGTGATGAACGTCGCCCTCACGTGCTGATCTTCCTGTCCATCGCCCGCCGCCCCCTCGGCGAAGTCGCCAACCCGACCTACCTGCTGGCGTACGCGATCACCAGCACGGTCGTCCTGGTCGTTGCCTACCTGTGGTCGCGACGGGCACTCGGGACGCCGCGGGCTGCGGCCGCCTTCGACGCACTCGGCTCGGGCGGGGCGAACTCGGGATTCGTGGGTTTCCCGCTCCTGCTCGTGGTGATGCCGTCGGTGGCCGGCGTGGTGTTCGGCATGAACGTGCTGGTCGAGTCGCTGATCACGGTCCCGCTGTGCCTGTTCTGGGCCGAGCGGGGCGAGGACGCCTCCAGCCTGTGGCGCAGCGTGCGTCGATCGTTGGGCTCCATGCTGCGGATGCCCGTGTTCATCGCCCTGCTGGCCGGTATCGCGGCGAGCGCGCTGTCGCTACCGCTCCCGGAGGTGCTCGTCACCTCCGTCGACCTCTTCGGACGGGCCAGCACCGGCCTCGCTCTGTTCACCGTGGGCGGGATGCTGGTGGGGCTGTCCGTCCGCGGGCACGTCCGGCGACTGATCTCCGTCACGGTCGGCAAGCTGGCGTTGATGCCGGCGCTCGCGTGGGCGTCCGCGGTGGGGCTCGCGGCGATCGGCATGCCGCCGCTCGAGGGTGAGTTGTTCGCCGCCGTCGTCCTCAGCGGCGCCATGCCGTCGTGGACGTCACTGGTCGTCTTCTCGGCACGTTACGGCGAGCGCGACGTGCCGGCCGCCGTTCTGCTGGTCACGACGGTGCTGTCGTTCTTCACCCTCTCGGCGCTCCTGAGCGTGTTGCTCTGAGCCTGCCGGGGCGTCCATGCCCCGTTGGTCGGCGCTTCGTCGCGCGTTCACTTTGAGACGGTTATCCACAGGGATGTCCACTGCTGTGGATGATGTGGACAGCATCACCCCTAGTCGCGCACCGCGATCTGGGGATTGGTTGACGGCTCAAGGTGTCCGGGGAGTTAACAACTCGCTCTCCCGGCTTGCTCGACCGCGCCCCCGATCCTGCTTGGGGGGCCTCGAATATGACCATCCACGGGGTGCGTGCTAAGGTACTCAGGCTGTCCTCGACAGGGGGCATTGCGCGAGTGGCGGAATGGCAGACGCGCACGGTTCAGGTCCGTGTGTCCGAAAGGACGTGGAGGTTCAACTCCTCTCTCGCGCACGAGCAGGCCAAGTCCTTCGGGGCTTGGTCTTTTGCTTTGTTCACTAGGGGTTT
>CAKUSI010000500.1 GCA_934678955.1 uncultured Austwickia sp.
CCCCCGATGTTGACGCCCTCCATCGAGCGCCAATAGTTCGGCCGGCCGACCCATACGGCAGCTGAGCGTTGCGGCGTGTAGCCGATGAACCAGGTGTGCACGCTCTCGTCGGAGGTGCCCGACTTCGCGGCGACCTGACGGTCGCCGATCGGCACGCCGGACCAGCCGGGGACGGTGCGCAGGATCTGGGACGCGTCGTACGCCACCCGCGGGCTGATGTCGGTGTCCCTGCAGTTGTTGTCCGGGACGGCGAGCTGCTGCCCGTCGTACGTGGTGATCGAGTCAACCGGGCGCGGCGCGCAGTAGCGCCCGCCCGCCGCGAGCGTGGCGTAGGACGCGGCCATGGTGAGCGGAGAGGCGTTGTCAGAGCCGAGGACGATGCTGGCCGGGCCGGTGCCGTAGTCCTCGCCGTCAGACTGATGCAGCCCCATCTCCTTCATCGTGTGCTTCGTCCCGCAGATCCCGATCTTGGTGGCGAGGTCGGCGAAGGCGGTGTTGACCGACCACATCGTGGCGTTCTGCAGCGACATCGCGCCGCCCATCGTGCCCTCGACGTTGCGCACGGTCCACGGCCCGGACTGGATGCCGCACTCGCTCGCGCGGAACTGGCTGGGGAAGTAGGTCGCCCCGCTCGAGGCCGCGTACACGCCCGACCAGCGGTTGCGGCCCTGCTTGAGGGCCTCCACGACCGCGTACGTCTTCGCGGTCGAGCCGATGTGGAAGCCGCCGGACTGCCCGTACTTGCTATCCACCGACCAGATCACGTCCGTCGCGGAGGAGGAGGACTGCGCGATCGCGAGCACGCGGCCGGTGCCCGGCTCGACGACGGCGGTCGCGGCGCCCACGTCCTTCTCCTGCCGGGAGGGGACGCGGGCCAGGAGCGCCTCACGGGAATCCCGCAGGAGGTTGACGTCGAAGCTCGTCTTGATCGTGAGCCCGCCGCGCATGAGCGTCGCCTGGCGGTCGGCCTCGTCCGCACCGAGCGAGGGGACCTCCTGGGTCAACCAGCTCCGCACGTAGAGGCACACCCACTTGTCGACGGCGGACTCGCACGACGCCTTCAACGGCTGGGTGTCCAGGGCGATCGGCGTGGCCTTCTCCGCGGTGGCCTGGGCCGCCGTGATCGTCCCCACCTGCGCCATCCGGTCGAGGACCTCGTTGCGGCGCGTGAGGGCCGCGTCGTAGTTGTGGATCGGGTCGGTCACCCCGGGGCGCTGGGCGAGTCCCGCGATGGTCGCGGCCTGGCCCAGGGACAGGTCCTTGGCGCGGACGCCGAAGTAACGCATCGCGGCCGCCTCGACCCCGTAGGACTGCGCCCCGTAATACACGAGGTTCAGGTAGCCCTCGAGGATCTGGTCCTTGCTGAGCCGCTTCTCCAGCTCGATCGCGTACTTGGCCTCCTGCATCTTGCGCACGATCCCGGCCAGGCCGCGCCGCTCCTCGGCCGCCTGCGCGCGCTCGGTGTCGCCCTCGCGCAGCGCGTTGGTCACCAGGGACTTGCGTACGTACTGCTGCGTGATCGTCGACCCGCCCTGCTTGTCGCCGCGGAGGGTGGCGACCACAGCCCGCAGCAGACCGCGGGTGTCCACGCCGCCATGCTCGTAGAAGCGGTCGTCCTCCACCGCCACCTGCGCCTTCTGCATGATCGGCGCGATCTGGGACAGGGGGACGACCGTGCGGTTCTCCTCGTAGAGGGTGGCGAGCTCGGCGCCGTCCGAGGCCAGGATCCGGGTCTGTTGGGCCAGCACGGGGGTGGTCAGCTCGCGGGGAAGAGCCTCGAACGTGCCGACGGCCTCCCGCGCGACGATCCCGACACCCCCGACGACCGGTGCGACCATGCCCGCCGCGAGCAGCCCGGACACCATGGAGCCGGCGGTGAACGCGGCCAAGAGGTTGACCGCGTTGGACATTCCGTGATTCCGGCGCTGCATGGGGACAGCGTACGTGGCGGTTCTGACAACGCAGGCGACGCGTCGCCGCCGCGCCGGATACCCAGCCCGCCGAGTACCAAACGCGCCGTGCGGAACTCGTCGTACCGAGAGGGTGCCGAGGGGACGACGAGGGGCGGCGACGGGCGTGCCGAGGACCGTGACGAGGCGCGCGGGGGGCGAGTGGTGCTGCTCACGCCCTGTGTCCGGGTCGTACGCCCGCCGGCCGGCCGGAAAGCGCCGTGCGGCCACGCGATTCACGCCTCCGAATTGGACGATTGACCAAAACTAACTAGTCCTTTCTGACTACTCATGCGGTCAAAGCGGGGGATGGGCGTGTCAAGGGGGTCCGCGTAGGGTGCTCGTGTCCGATGAGGTTTTATTCCCGCTCCGGTGCGGGCCGAGGTGAGGGTAGGGCAGACGTGGGCAATGGCGCTCCCGTGCAGGTGACCGACATGACGACGTGGACCGTGGAGTGGACGCCTCTGGCGGCCTGCCGGTCCTCGGCGCCCGACGATCTCTTTGTGCAGGGCGCGGCCCAACAGCAGGCCAAGCAGATCTGCCAGCGTTGTCAGGTGATCGCCGAGTGCCTCGCAGA
>CAKUSI010000501.1 GCA_934678955.1 uncultured Austwickia sp.
GATCGGATCGAGGTTTTCATGACAGATCAGAGCGCGAGCGATTCGCTCGAGGAGTCCCGGGACACCACCGTTGTCGTCCAGCGGTCGGTGTCCCAGCCCGTCAAAGAGGTGTGGCGGATGCTCGCCACCCCCGCCGGTGCCGAAGCCCTGCTGGGTGAGGGCGGCATGCTCGGCGACAAGGGCGACAGCTGGCACGCGGCCGACGGCACGTACGGCGTGGTGCGCAGCTACCATCCGTTGGAGCAGATCCGGTTCAGCTGGCACGCGAGCGCCGAGGCGCCCAAGTCACTGGTCGACCTGCACCTGCTGCAGAGCTCCGACGACGAGACCGTGGTCGAGATCCGCCACGAGAACATCCCGGGTGGCTGGGACCGGGTCGCGATCACCAAGCGCTGGGAGGACGCGCTCGACCGGATCGCCACCTCGAAGTGAATTCACGCACGTGTGACGCGGGGCCGGCCTGAGGGCCGGCCCCGCATCGTTCCGGCCCCGGACGAAGGGGACGGTTCCCAATCCCGTTCAGGGGACGGTTCTCTTCCGGTTCAGGGGACGGTTCCCAATCCCGTTCAAGGGACGGTTCCATTTCCCGTTCAGCCGTTCCGTTCGGGGACGGTTCGATTTCCCGTTCAGCTGGGACGCTCGGCCCTAACTGGCGAAGCGGGCGGCCGATCTCGCCTTGGCCTTGGCCGCCTCCACCTCACGGTTCTTCGGCGGAGCCGAGGTGGTCAGGTGCTCCAGCAGATGCTGCGTGATCTCGGCGATCGCCTCGACGGCCTCGTCGAAGTAGGGCGCATTGGCCTTGGACGGCTTGGTGGTCCCCGCCACCTTGCGCACGTACTGCAGAGCGGCCGCGCGGACCTCGTCGGTGCTGGCCGGCGGCGCGAAGTTGTTCAGGGGTCGGATGTTGCGGCACATGCCGCCACCCTACGCTCGCCGTCCGCCGCGGGCGATCGCCCGGCGGGCCATCCGCTGCGGCTGACCGGCCCGGGCGCGGTCGTCCGGCCACATACCCTGACCCCATGAGTGCCATCGTGACCGGACCCGACGGGCTCCTCCGCTGCGCGTGGGTCGGCGACGACCAGGAGTACCGCCGCTACCACGACGAGGAGTGGGGCGTGCCGCTGCACGGCGACCGCGCGCTGTTCGAGAAGCTGGCGCTGGAGGGCTTCCAGGCGGGCCTGTCCTGGATCACGATCCTGCGCAAGCGCCCGCGGTTCCGCGAGGCGTTCGCGGGCTTCGACCCGGCGCAGGTCGCCGGATTCGGGACGCCGGACGTCGAGCGGCTGATGGCGGACGCGGGCATCGTCCGCAACCGAGCGAAGATCGAGGCCACCATCTCCAACGCGGCGCTGGTGCGGGACCTGGCCGACGGCGAGTTCGATGAGCTGATGTGGTCGTTCGCACCCGCCGGCTCCCCGACGGGGAGCCCTCGCCCCGCCGCGATGGCCGAGATACCCGCCGTGACGCCCGAGTCGACGGCGCTGAGCAAGGCGCTGCGGAGGCGTGGCTTCCGCTTCGTCGGCCCGACCACGATGTACGCGCTGATGCAGTCGGCCGGCATGGTGGACGACCACCTGGCCGGATGCTGGCGGGCCTCCGAGCGCGCGTCTGATGGAGTGCGAGAAGCAGTTATGTAAAGCAGACTTTACGTAAAGGTCACTTTACAGTACGCTGTCGATGTCCCTGCGATACGGACGGAGACAGCCGCCATGGATCACGGATGGAAGCCCGGGAGCCGCCTCGGGCGGGCACGGTTCGGCGGTGGCACCACGACGCTGGTGCTCAGCGCGCTCGCGGCCGGCCTGGTCGCCGCGGCGGTGGTCGCCGGCCTGGTCGTCTGGATCTCCCGACCGCCGACCGGATGGACCTGGCTGATCGTCACGGTGACCGTCACCAGCACGCTGCCCGCCCTCACCGTGTTCGGGTGGCTGGCTCTCGTCGACTGGGGCTCGCTGCCCACCCGAGGCGCTCACCCGGAGGAGTCGGTCGAGTCCAGCTGGCTCCAGCGCGCCGGGTGCGGCGCCCTGGGCGACCTGTTGGTCCTCGCCGCGATCGGCTCGGCGGTGGTCGCCTTCGCCTTCCCGGCCGTCAACCCCTCGCTGGTGCTCGGCCTGGTCCCGGTGGTGGGAATTCTGGCCCTGGGCGTCCGCTATCTGCGGCTCGCCCGGAAGGAACGTTGATGGAGAACGTCCTCCCCGCGCACCGGCAACGGCTCGGCTGGTCGCAGCAGCGGCTGGCCGAGGAGCTCGGGGTCTCGCGCCAGACCGTCATCTCGATCGAGCGCGGCCGCTACGACCCCTCGCTGCCCCTCGCCTTCCGGGTCGCGCGGGTGTTCGGCTGCCGGATCGAGGAGCTCTTCAGCCCCGACGAGCAGGCCTAGCCTCGGCTCCGGGCGGGCCCGCGAACACGCTCAGGCGCCTGCCCGCAGGGTGATCCACAGGGCGCGGCTGAGCGCCAGCAACTCACCCTCGGCGGTGTGCAGGGCGGCCGCCGTGTCGTACTTGCGGCCGTCCACACCGAG
>CAKUSI010000502.1 GCA_934678955.1 uncultured Austwickia sp.
TGGTTGTAGAAGCCCCGTGACCTGCGCAAAGACAGGGTTTTCAGGTGTGGGCAGGGGTTCTCAAACTCTCTACGGAGGTCCACCCGTATTTTGTCCGCCGATCTGTCTGGGGAGTCTCACCCGGAAGGGCGAGACTCCCCTGACATGTCATCAGGGCTTGCCATGTCGGAGCGACGTGATTCCTTGGGTCGAGCGGCCGGCGGCGATCATCGGCTGGCGTCGCGGGTCAGGCCGGGGGAGCGGGGGTCAGGCCCGAGCAGGCGACCGCGGTGTCCCAGACGCCCTTGAGTCGCGCCGTCGTTGCCGCGTCGGATGGGGGTCTCGGCACGCCGTCGGCGCCGATCAGCATCGGCTGCCACTCCGCACGGGTGACCAAGGACTTAGGCGTGAGGCGTGCCGCGCCCGCGGCTCGGCCGCGCTCCCGTGCCGCATCGGCGTCCACCGTCAGGGTGAGCACCCCCGAGCGCGCCTCGGGTTCGGCAGAACGCCACCAGACGAAGTTGCCGAGCGAATAGCCGACGTAGCTGCGCCCCGACCAGCCGGCGCCTTGCAGCCTGTGCGCGTGCCCGCCGACGATCACGTCGGCGCCATCGTCGCGCAGCGCGCTCATGGTCGCGGCCTGGGCGGCGTCGGCGCAGGTGGCGTACTCCGTCCCCCAGTGCATCATGACGACGACCAGGTCGGCCGAGTCCGCTGCGGTGCGGGTGGCTTCGCGCAGCAGCGTCAGGGAGGCGGGCGTGTGCGAGGTGGCCACGCCGGCCCGGCCCTCCGCCGCCGAATGGCGGATGGCGGTCTCGTCCCACAGCTGCAGGGCGGCGAGCAGTGCGACGCGAACCCCGCGGACGTCCAGGACGACGGGTTCGTACGCCTCACGGGCGTTGCTTCCGATGCCCACCATCGGGATCGGGCCGGCCGCCTTGGCGGCCAGCGTGTCGGAAAGGCCGGTGGCGCCGAAATCGACGGCGTGGTTGTTGGCGAGGCTCACGGCGTCGACGCCAGCGGCTTGCAGCGCCCGGAGGGCGGTCGCCGGGGCCCGGAAGGTGAATGACTTGTCCTCCCGGGGGCCGCCCGTCGTGATCGCGGTCTCGAGGTTGACCATCGAGAAGTCGGCAGCACCGAGCGTCGGAGCAAGGTCGGCCAGGGAGACGTCGGGGCGGTCCAGCAGGCGCGCGACGTAATCCTCGAAATGCACGTCGCCGCCGAAAGCGAGGGTGATCTCCCGCGGCGGGGCGGGCGGGATCGCGGACGACGACGTATCGATTGCGGCGGCTCCCTGAGAGGTAGGGCCGGGTGTCGCGCAGCCGACCAGCGCGAGGAGCGCGGCCGCCGTCAGGGCGGCCCCCATCGCGCGGGCGGCACGGCGCCTCGTTGCGAGGGAACGGCTGCGCACCGGGCCGGCGCATCGCTTCGGGGGAGGGACGGGCGAGGGCATGACCGCGAGTTTATGTCGCATGTGGCTGAGATCTGCTGCGCTCCAGCGGTTTCCGAGAAGATGTCGGTGGTGGGGTCAAGGCAGGCCGGGCGTCCGCGGCGTGCGTGGCGATGACCGGGGAAGCGATGCGAGCCATGTCGGACCTCGCCGTTACCCTGGTCGGGCACGCGTCCTTCGTACGACGTGGGCGCCCACGAATTCACAAGGAGACCCATCGTGTCCACATCGATCACCGTCACCGTCGAAGGCCAAGAGCGCGCGGTGGAGCAGGGCGCGACGTACGGGGACGTGCTGGGCGTCGACGGCCAGGCCAAGGGCGGAGACAGGGTCATCGCGGCCAAGGTCGGCGGCGAGGTGTTGGACCTCTTCCGGCCCGCGATGGACGGCGACCAGGTCGCGCCGGTGCTTCTCGACACCCCTGACGGGATCGAGGTGCTGCGCCACTCCGCCGCCCACGTGCTCGCCCAGGCAGTCCAGGAGGTCAACCCCGCGGCCCGCCTCGGCATCGGACCGCCGGTGCGCGACGGTTTCTATTACGACTTCGACGTGAGCGAGCCCTTCACGCCCGAGGACCTCAAGAAGCTGGAGAAGGTGATGCAGCGCATCGTGAACTCGGGGCAGACCTTCCGTCGCCGCGTCGTGAGTGAGTCCGAAGCGCGCGAGCTGCTGGGCGACGAGCCATACAAGATGGAACTGGTGACCCTCAAGGGGCGCACGAGCGAGGACGAGGTCGGCGCGGTCGCCGAGGGCGCGGAGGTCGAGATCGGCGGCGCGGAGCTGACGGTCTACGAGAGCCTCAACCGCGACGGCGAGGTCGTCTGGTTCGACCTGTGCCGCGGCCCGCACGTGCCCTCGACCAAGGTGCTCGGCAACGCGTTCAAGCTGATGCGCAGCGCGGCGGCGTACTGGCGCGGCGACCAGAAGAACGCCCAGCTGCAGCGTCTCTACGGCACCGCCTGGCCGACCAAGGAGGAGCTGAAGGACTATCTCTTCCGGCTGGCCGAGGCCGAGAAGCGCGACCACCGCAAGCTGGGCGTCGAGATGGACCTGTTCAGCTTCCCCGACGAGATCGGCTCGGGGCTGCCGG
>CAKUSI010000503.1 GCA_934678955.1 uncultured Austwickia sp.
CACCGCGACGGGGCGTGGGGCTACGTGAACGCCACCGCCGAGGCCGCCATGGTGGGCGCGCTCGCCGACTGGTTCGCCGTGACAGCGCTGTTCCGGCACCCGCTCGGCATCCCGATCCCGCACACGGCCCTGGTGCCGAAGAAGAAGGACATCTTCGCCAAGGGCCTGGAGGACTTCGTTACGGGCAACTTCCTCACGGGGGAGGCCGCCCGCGAGCGGTTCCTGGCCGCGGACGCGACCGGCCGCCTCGCGGTCTGGCTGCGCGACCCGGCGCACGCCCGGCGCCTCGCCGACGAGTCCTCCAAGGTGCTGCATCGCGGGCTGGAGCACGTCGACCCGCAGGACATCCGCGGCCTCGTGGAGCACTCCCTGATCCCGCGGCTGGTGGCCGACCCGGTCAGCCCGCTCGCGGGGGCCTTGCTGGAGGAGGTGGTGCGGGACGGCGTGCACCACAACATGGTCGACATCGTCGTGATGGAGGCCCACGCCTGGCTCGTGGAGAACCCCCGGACGTTCATGGGGATCGTCGGGGAGCGCGTCCCGCTCTGGGCACCGCACTGGCTCGGGGACCTGGTCGCCGACCGGGCCCACCTGGAGGCGGTGCGCTGGATCCGGGACGTCCGCGACGACCGGAACCATCGCGTCCGACGGGCGGTGGACGACCTCCTGGAGGACCTCGCGCGCAACCTGCAAGAGGATCCGGCCACGATGCGGCGCGCCGAGGCGCTCAAGGAGCGGCTGCTCACCCACCCGCAGACCACGGACGCGGCCCTCGCGGTCTGGGAGATCGTGCGATCGGTCCTGGCGAAGGCGCTGGAGGATCCGGACGGCCTGCTGCGCACGCGCCTCGCCGCCGAGCTGGCGCGATTGGGGGAGCGCCTGGCGACCGAGCCGGACCTGCGCGCCCGGGTGGACGCGCGCGCGGGGGACGCGGTGGTGTTCATCGTGGACTCCTACGGCGCGGAGCTCGCGCCGATCATCTCGCAGGTCATCGCCCGGTGGGACGGTAAGGAGGCCGCCGAGCGGATCGAGTTGCACGTGGGCCGCGACCTGCAGTTCATCCGCATCAACGGGACCGTCGTGGGCGGCCTCGCCGGCCTGACCATCCATACGCTGTCCCAGATCGCCGCCGGGTGACGCGGCTCGCCGGTCCGAAGCGCCGCGTCGTCGATCCGGTGTTCCGGGGCCTCCACCCGACATCGCAGGGTCTTCGGGGCGCGCTCCGCGCCCGGCGGTCGCCCGTTACCATCGACTCGACGCCCGACCGCGACCAGGTCGGGGCCCGGGCAGGGAGGTCGGCGATGGTGTCAGTCCCCCGACGGACGCGCGCGCGTGTGGGCGTCGCTTTCGTGGCGCTCGCGGTCGCCGCCACGCTTGCCGGCTGCAGCGCCGGCTCCGGCCAGCCGGGTGCCACCGGCGCGTCGGAAGGGCCGCGGACCCTCGTCGTCGGCGTCACCGGCGAACCTGCGTCCCTCGACTTCACCCGCGAGAACGGCGCGGCGATCCCGCAGGCGCTGTTGACGAACGTGTACGAGGGACTCGTCAAGGTCGACCAGCAGGGCACGATCGTCCCGGGGTTGGCCTCCGCCTGGCGGGTCTCGCCCGACCGGCTCACGTACACCTTCGACCTCGTGCCGAACGCGAAGTTCACGAACGGGGCGAATTTCACCGCGGAGGACGCCAAGTTCTCGATCGAGCGGGTCAAGACCGGCTGGACCACGTCGCTGGCGAAGGCGATGAACGTCGTGAGCAGCGTCCGCGTGACCAGCCCCACGCAAGTCGAAGTCGTGCTGTCCAAGCCCAGCAACGACTGGCTCTATCGGATGACCACCCGGGTCGGCGCGATGTTCTCGCGCACGGGGGTGGACGCCCTCGCGACCGCGCCGATCGGCACCGGGCCGTACACGTTCACGAAGTGGACCAAGGGCGACTCGATCGTGTTGGACCGCAACGCCGACTACTGGGGTGAGAAGCCGTACTTCGACCAGGTCACGCTCCGCTACTACAAGGACGCGGCCGCGCTCAACAATGCGCTCCTGTCGGGCGGCATCCAGGTGATCAGCCAGGTGACCGCGCCCGATGCACTCGGGCAGTTCTCCGACGCGAACAAATACCAGATCCTGGAGGGCACGACCAACGGCGAGGTTGTCCTGTCGTTCAACAACGCGAAGCCGCCGTTCAACAATCAGAGCGTCCGCCAGGCGGCGCGGGCCGCGATCGACCACCAGAGCCTCCTCGACCGCTGCTGGGGCGGCCGCGGCCAGCTGATCGGCAGTATGGTGCCGCCGACCGACCCGTGGTACGAGGACCTCACGGGCATCGCCCCGCATGACCCTGCGGCGGCGCGGGCGCTGCTCGCCCAGGCCGGGCAGCCGAACCCGTCGATCCGGCTGCGGGTGCCGACGCTGCCCTACGCCACCTCCTGCGGGCAGGTCGTGAAGAGCCAGCTGGAGCAGGTCGGCTTCACCGTGCGGCTGGACCAGCTGGAGTTCCCCGCAGCGTGGCTCTCGAC
>CAKUSI010000504.1 GCA_934678955.1 uncultured Austwickia sp.
TCAAGGCCAGGAGCTTCGTCTGCCAGCACCAGCTCCACCCCGACGAACTCGCCCTGTTCGACACCAGCAGCCGCGCAGCGGGAGGCCACCGATGAACCTCACCGGCCCGCGCCGATCCGGCCCGAGCGAGGACGAGACGACGGCTCCCGTCGAGCTGCCGCACGTCCTCGTCACCGTCGCCGGAGACGGCACCCTCACCGCGATGGTCGATGGCGCACCGTTCGCGTCGCCGGACCCGGGTGCGTGGACGCGGGCGACGTTCGGGCCGCTCATGGATGCCATCACCCAGGACCGCACCATCGCAGTCCGGGTCGAGGTCCGCGAGAGCGACGGCAGTGTCTTCACCGACATCCTCCGCACCCGCAAGCCCCGACCCGCAGTGGCACCGTCCGAGACCCCGGTGCCAGAGACTCGTCGGAGTCGCCACGCCCGCCGGATGCCGCGCTTGGCTGAGGTCACCGCCGATGGGTTCGTGCCCGGCGAGGATGTCGCCGTCGCGACGATCGTCTCCCACACCTACGCCACCGGAACCGGCGAAGCCCGCGCACTCATCGACCTCGACGACCTACCCGACGGCAGGCACGAGGTGATTCTGTTCGGGCGCATCTCGGGCACGCTCGCGGTGCGGCGGCTGACATGAACCAGCGGCAGGCCGGGGGCATGGGCGACGAACTCACCAACGCCGCCCTCGTTGGCCTGGTCGGCATATTCGGGATCGCTCTCGTCCTCCGCGCCGCCGGCAGCGTCGCCGCGTTCCTCACCGGTACACCCCAGCCAGACGCCGGCGCAGCGGCGGGACTCGCCGTACTGTTCAACCCCGCCGACCCTGCGACCGCACTCGGTGCCGACGGGCTCAACCCGGTCGTCTACTGGCTCGTCAGCACGGCACTGCTCGGCGGACTCGCCGCCGGGATCGTCTGGGTCTGGATCATGCTGCGCCGACACACCCGGAAAACAGAGACCGACCCGCACCGACTGGCCGGGATCGCGACCAGCCAGGAAGTCAAGACCGCAGCATCCGCGAAAGCGTTGCTGCACCGCGCGGCCACGCTTCGGCCCTCTTTGGAGTCGCCGGCACCGCAGGATGTCGGCTACCTGCTCGGGGCCAGTCGCGGCACGAAGGTCTGGGCATCGGTCGAGGACTCGATCCTGCTGATCGGACCGCCCCGCTCAGGCAAAGGCCTGCACGTCGTCATCAACACGATCCTCGACGCGCCCGGTGCGGTCGTCACCACCAGCACGAGGCCCGACAACCTCACCGCGACCCTCCGCGCCCGACGCCGCAAGGGTGGGCCGGTCGCCGTGTTCGACCCCCAACACCTCGCCGAAGGCATCCCCGCCGGGCTGCGCTGGTCACCCATTCGCGGCTGCGACGATCCGCTGACCGCGATGATCCGCGCCAACGGCCTCGCCGCCGCCACCGGCCTCAGCGCTGGCGGGGTCGAGTCCGGCGGGTTCTGGGAGGGCAAGACCCGCACCGCACTCCAAAGCCTGCTGCACGCCGCCGCGCTCGACGGCCGCTCGCCCGCCGAGCTGTTCAGGTGGACCCTCGACCCCAGCGCCGCGTCGGAGGCCGTCGCGATCCTCAACTCGCACCCGAACGCGGCGATGGGCTGGGACGACTCGCTGGCCGCGATGATCGACGCCGACCCCAAGACCCGCGACAGCATCTGGCAAGGAGTCTCCCTCTCCCTCGCCGCACTGGCCGACCCGCGCGTGCTCGATGCCGTCACGCCAGGCCCGCACGAGCACTTCGACCCCGAGACCTTCCTCACCGAACAGGGCACCATGTACCTGCTTGCCACCGGGGCCGGAGCGGGAGCCTCTGCGTCGTTGGTCGCGGCGTTCGTCGAAGACCTCATCGAATCCGCCCGCCGGCTCGCCGCACGCTCACGCGGAGCCCGGCTCGATCCACCGCTGTTGCTCGCGCTTGATGAGATCGGTAACCTCGCCCCGCTGCCGTCCTTGCCGACGCTCATGGCAGAAGGCGGCGGCACGGGGATCACGACGATGCCGGTCTTGCAGTCCCTCGCCCAGGCACGCGACCGGTGGAGTGAGCATCAGGCCGGAGCGATCTGGGATGCCAGCATCGTGAAGATCATCCTCGGCGGCGCGTCGAACAGCCGCGACCTCCAAGACCTCTCCACCCTCATCGGCGAACGTGACGAGTACACCGACAGTGTGACTCTCGGCGACCGCGGCACACGCTCCAATCAGCGCTCGATCCGCCGCGTCCCGATCCTGCCGCCTGACCGCATCCGCACCCTGCCGTTCGGCACCGGCATCGCGATGCTGCGCTCCGCGCCACCCATCGTCACCGATCTGCGCGCCTGGCCGACCCGGGCCGATGCCGCGCAACTCGGCAGGGACCGCGACGAACTCGAAGCACTGCTGCGTCGCCGTCCCGCCTCCTGAGCGCGGACCTGGGCGCGGAAGCGCACCTGCCTGACACAGCGGCCACGCACGGCTGGTCGCCCGAGTTCAGGAGGACGCCATCATGGCCATTCGCA
>CAKUSI010000505.1 GCA_934678955.1 uncultured Austwickia sp.
CGCCCGGCCCGAAGAACTCCACGCACGCGCCGACCACCCCCGTGCGGCGCAGCATTTCGGTGACGGTCAGCACGAGGTCGGTCGCGGTGGTGCCGGGCCGTAGCTCGCCGGTGAGCTTCAGGCCGAGCACCCTCGGGATGAGCATGCTGAGCGGCTGGCCCAGCATCGCGGCCTCCGCCTCGATCCCGCCGACGCCCCAGCCGAGCACGCCGAGCCCGTTGACCATCGGCGTGTGCGAGTCGGTGCCGACGAGCGTGTCGGGGTAGGCCTCGACGCCGTCTGGCCCCTCGCGGGTGAACACCACCCGCGCCAGGTATTCCAGGTTGACCTGGTGGCAGATCCCCGTGTCCGGGGGCACGACCCGGAAGTCCGCGAAGGCCTGCTGCGCCCACCGCAGCATCTGGTAGCGCTCGCTGTTGCGCTCGAACTCCAGCTCGGAGTTCAGCGCCGAGGCGTCGCCGCGGCCGAACACGTCCACGATCACCGAGTGGTCGATGACCAGCTCGGTCGGGATCAGCGGGTTGATCCACGACGTCTCCCCGCCCAGGGAGGCCATCGCGTCCCGCATCGCCACCAGGTCGACGACGCAGGGCACGCCGGTGAAGTCCTGCATGAGCACACGCGCCGGCGTGAAGGCGATCTCCGCGCCCTCCTGCGCCGCGGGGTCCCAGGCGGCGAGGGCGCGGATCTGGTCCTCGCTCACCCCGAACCCGTCCTCGTTCCGCAGCAGGTTCTCCATCAGGGTCTTCAGGCTGTATGGGAGTCGGTCGGCGCCGCCCATACCCTCGAGGCGGTGGATCACGTACGCGTCGTCCCCGACGGGGAGCCGACCGCGCGTACCGAAACTGTCGACGCTCATGACGCACTCTCCCGGACTCGATCACGCACCCTGGCTTCGACGCCCTCGTAGGCGGCCGCCACCTCTTCCAGGTCGAGTTGGGGTGGCAGCTCGTCGATCGTCTGATGCTCGAGCAGGAACCCCAGGACTCTGACCACGACGTCCACCTCGGTCCCGCGGGGGGCGCCGACACGCTCCATGAAGGTCGGGCTCGCGTAGACGGCGATCTGCACGACGTCGTCCTCGTGAGGAGCGGTCACCAGGTAGCGATGGTCTCCCCTGGCGTGGATCTTCGGATGCGCACTCACGGTTCTTCGCCGACCTTTCCCTCGCCCGAACTGGCCGGTCCGGCACGAGACCGGCTCCACGACATCGGCCGACCCGGGACCGGACCGGCTCGTTGGCGGAACGCCCGATGCCGTCGCCTGGGCGAGGGCATCGGGCGTGTGGTCAGGCGCCGCTGCGGGCGAACTCGCGAGGGACCGCCGTGAGGAGCACCGACGAGTCCTCGAGGGCACGCAGGGCGTGCCGCTGGTCCGGGATCTCGACCAGGTCGCCGGATCTCGCCTCCCACGTGTCCTTCCCGGTGGAGAGCTCGACGCGGCCCTTGAGCACATAGACGGTCGCCTCGCCCGGGTTCTCGTGCTCGGTGAGCGAGGCGTCGGTCATGAGGCTCACCACCGTCTGCCTCATCACCCGCTCACTTCCTCCCACCACCGTGCGCGCAGCTCGTTGCGCGGGATCTCTGCCCGCGGATGCGTGGAGTTCGTTGGCGACGGCGACGAGTGAACACTTGCGGCTCATGGTGTGTCTCCTCCTTCGAGGCCTGTAGGTACCCCGGGGCCTGTGGGATACCCGGGTGTGAACCGGGCAAACACCCGCCGGGGGACGCCCGGCCCGCGCTTCGACGAGCGACGCGGGAGGCAGGACGTGGCTCGACAGGAGCTCATACCCGCGTCTTGAATTTTTCCCTATTTGGGTGTAAAAAACAATGCACGACCTCCCGAACGGTCAGCGTCATCCGTGCGCCCAGTCCGAACGCCCCACCGCCGGGAGCCACCGTCTCGATCCGCGCCCTCGTGCGGACAACGCCGCGCAGGGGGCGACATCCGCCCGATCCGGAAGGACTCCCATGGCCAGCGCAGATCTCGAACTCGATGTCCGCAACGAGGTGCCCCGACGGCGCCACGAGCTGATCATCGACACCTTCGTCAACCTGCCCGTCGGGGACGCATTCGTGCTCGTGAACGACCACGACCCCAAGCCGTTGTGGTATCAGTTCGCCGCCGAGTACCCCGACCAGTTCAGCTGGGACTATCTGCAGGAGGGGCCGGAGGACTGGCGGGTTCGCGTCGGACGCACCGCCGCGGCGCAGCCCGCGTGAGGACGGCCGCGGCCCCGGGCGAAACCTCTGCGTCGGCCGGGGCCGCGGCGCTTCACACGGGTGGGAACCCGACGGCCGTTCGATCGTGACCTGTCCGGTCACCGATCACACGTGCCTCTCGCTGGAGGGCGGACTAGGGTTGGATCCATTGGGTGGGGCGTCCAACCAGCGGCGGCCACACTCACGCAGCGACGCTAGTGGTGTGTCTCGCAAATAGGTAGACCGTCAGGCGGTACGATCGCTGTATGACGTCCGCGGTTGCCCCGTTG
>CAKUSI010000506.1 GCA_934678955.1 uncultured Austwickia sp.
GTCGAGGACTTCACGGTGTCGCTGACATCGGGGCAGGGCAGGTTGGCGCTGTCCACGATCCGGGGTTATCACCTGACGTTACGGATGTTCTGTGACTACGTGACGGACTCGCGGTATGAGTGGCCGACGCAGTGCCATGACCGGTTTGGGCAGGTGCCTTCGCAGGTCTGCAACGAGTGGAACACGGTCGCGCATCTGAACGACTACGAGGGCCAGCCGCAGCGTCGTCCGTTGACGTATCGCGAGTTGGAGTCGTTGTTCGACTGGCTCGATGAGCGGGTGGATCGGATCGCCCGTTCGGGGCGCAAGGGCGCGTTGGCGGGGTTGCGCGACGCGACGATGTTGAAGACGGCGTATGCGTTCGGGTTGCGCCGCAACGAGCTTGCCCGCCTGGACGTCGCGGACCTGCGCCCCAACCCGCACATGCGTGCTTGGGGCAGTTACGGCTCGGTGCATGTGCGCTACGGAAAAGCGACCGCGGGGTCATTGCCGCGTCGTCGGACGGTACTCGCGGTTCCGGAGTTTGACTGGGCCGTCGACGGGATCAGGCAGTGGGTCGAGGAGGCGCTGCCGCTCTATGAGGCCGAGGGGCATCCCGCACTCTGGTTGACCGAGCGCCGGACTCGGGTGAAGGTCCGTCAGGTCGATGATCTGTTCGCGACCGCGCGGGCCGAGATCGGGTTGGATGAGCACCTGAGTCTGCATTGCCTGCGGCACTCGTACGTGACGCATTTGATCGAGCACGGCTACCCGGAGCGGTTCGTCACCGAGCAGGTCGGGCACACGTACGCGTCCACGACCGCGATCTACACATCGGTGTCCAACGACTTCAAGAACAAGACCCTGCAAGCAGCGTTGGCCAGGGTCTACCGGACCGAGGAGAAGGAGAGAACACCATGAGGACGATCCAGGTGCAGTGGAACCTACGGCAGGTGATGGCTGACCGCGGCCTGTTCCAAACCAGCGAGCTGGTGCCGCTGCTGGAAGAGCGTGGTATCCACCTGACCCGCGAGCACGTCTACCGGCTGGTGACGAAGACGCCACAACGGCTGAACACCGAGGTCTTGGTTGCGCTCTGCGACGCCCTGGCCTGCGCCCCGGGCGATCTGATCGTCGGGGTCGTCGCTGAGCAGAAGCAGGCCAAGACCGGCACCAGCAGCGAGGGCGGCCCACAGATCGGTGACCTGCGCCCGATCCGCGCGAAGATCAGACGCCCCGACGGCGTCACCGAGTGAGGCGCGGGCTGCGGAACCCGGCCTGCGTCAGATGCGGGCTTCGCGGCGGAACCGTCAGCCTCCCGGGCGGGTCGATCTGCCCTCGCTGCCGCTTCCAACTGGCCTACCACCCCGCAGTTTGCCCGGAGTGCTCCCAGCAGCGGCCGATCGCCTACCCGTCGCGGTTCGCTGACAACATCGTGGTCTGCGCCGACTGCGCCGGCGAGGAGTCGGTGTTCGCCTGCACCGGCTGTGGCCGCGAGGACAATCCCTACGGCCGTGACCGGTGCGCACGCTGCTTCCTCACCGAGCGCCTCACCTTCCTGCTCACCGACCCGAGCACCCAGGCAATCCACCACCAACTCCAGCCGCTCTATGACGAGTTGATCGCCGCGCCGCGCCCACAGAGCGTCATCACCTGGCTACAGAACCCACCCGCGACCGGCGTCAAGCTCCTTGGCATGATGGCCCGAGGAGAGCTGGCGATCAGCCACGACACCTTCTGGGTGCTGCCCGCTGATCGATCGCACAACTACCTGCGCGACCTCCTCGCCGGGGCCGGTGTCCTGCCCGCCTACCATGCGCCGATCGAGCAGATGGAACGGTGGCTCGATGCCACCCTCGCACCCCTGGAAGCCGAGGACAGAGCGCTGGTCGGACGCTTCGCCCGCTGGCACCTGCTCCGGCGCCTACGCAGGAGTGCCGAGCATGGCCAGCTGAGCAAGACAGCGATCTACAGCGCCCGGGGCAACATCAACGGCGCTGTCCGGCTCGGCCAGTGGGCCGCCCGACACGGCACCACGATCGCCAGCCTGACCCAACCCCAACTCGAGTCCTACCTCGCGGACTATCCCGGCGCACGCAACAGCCAGCAGACCTTTGTCGCCTGGCTCAGCCGAGCGCGAGCGAACACCAACATCACGATCCCCTGGAGGGGAACGACACTGCCAGAGGTCATCGGCACCGACGCCGACCGCTGGGACCAGATCAACACACTGCTCCACGACGACACCAT
The DNA here is from genome assembly GCA_934678955.1 of uncultured Austwickia sp. Next base: position 2,230 of record CAKUSI010000506.1, read on the forward strand.
CGCGCTCCACGCGCGGATCGGTGGACTGTTCACGCTCCTGTTCGCCCAACCACTCCAGACGATCGTCGCGATGCGCACCGACCAGATCACCCTCGGCGACGACGGCAAAGTCATCGTCACCTTCGACAGCGTCCCCATCGAGATGCCGCCCGGCCTGGACGACCTGATCCGACGCCACCTCGCACGCCCCGGAAGCCCCTCGATCGCCAGCACCGACCACGGCTGGCTCTTCCCCGGACGCCACCCAGGCAGACAC
>CAKUSI010000507.1 GCA_934678955.1 uncultured Austwickia sp.
CCAGCAGATGTGCGCGGGAGCCTCCGCACCGCCCCAGAGCCGCTTGTAGGAGTTGACCCACTGGTTCGTCACCGCGACGATCTCGCTGCCGTGGCGCAGCAGGCCGGCGATGAACTGCCGCGCGACCTTGCTCAGCTGGTAGGGCGCCCCGGCCTCGAAGAAGACGTTGCGGTCGCCTTCGAAGAGCGAGAGGTGGGTGTGCATCCCCGAGCCGGGCGTGCCGGGCAGGGGCTTGGGCATGAAGGAGGCGAAGCAGTCCTGCTGGAGCGCGACCTCCTTGATGACGGTGCGGAACGTCATGATGTTGTCCGCGGTCGAGAGCGCGTCGGCGTAGCGCAGGTCGATCTCCTGCTGGCCCGGGGCCGCCTCGTGGTGGGAGAACTCGACGGAGATGCCCATCGACTCCAGCATCGTGATCGCCAGGCGGCGGAAGTCCTGGCCCTCCCCCTGGGGCACATGGTCGAAGTAGCCCGCCTGGTCCAGCGGCTCGGGCACCTGACCAGGGCGCAGCGGCGTCTTGAAGAGGAAGAACTCGATCTCGGGGTGGGTGTAGAAGCTGAACCCCATGTCGGCGGCCTTGGCGAGCACGCGCTTGAGGACGTAGCGGGGATCGGCGTAGCTCGCCGACCCGTCGGGCAGGAGGATGTCGCCGAACATGCGGGCCGTGCCGGGCGGCGAGCCGCGCCACGGCAGCACCTGGAAGGTGCTGGGGTCGGGGCGGACGAGCATGTCGGACTCGGTGACCCGGGTGAAGCCCTCGATCGCGCTCCCGTCGAAGCCGAGACCCTCCTCGAAGGCGCCCTCGAGCTCGGCGGGGGCGACCGCGACCGACTTCAGGGTGCCGAGCACGTCGGTGAACCACAGGCGGACGAAGCGGATGTCCCGCTCCTCGATGGTGCGCAGCACGAACTCCTGTTGACGATCCATGGTCCGATCTTGCCGTACGCACACCCCCGGGCCGACCGCGCGGGCCACCCGACGCGCACCGATCGGCGAGTTCTGCCGAACTCGTTGCGCACCGCTGCCGGTGGTGGTGAGCTTGACCGATCATCGTCAGTGCCGCTCGGCGTCGAGGCCCAGGTGAGCGCACACGACCGGGCGGCGGTCGGATCGAGGAGGTCGCATGAGCGTTGAGCAGGGCTCTGATCAGGTCGGGTCCCCCGACGAAGCATCCGTCGAGGTCGTCCGGGTCGTCGAGCAGCCGATCGAGCAGGTGTGGTCACGCCTGACCCAGACCGAGGGGATCGAGGCCTTCCTCGGTCAGGGCGCGACGCTGGGTGACAAGGGCGATGCCTGGCGCGCCGCGGACGGCACCTTCGGGGTGACCCGCAGCTATCACCCGCAGGAGCAGGTGCGGGTCTCCTGGCACGCCGACGACGACGCCCCGGCGACGCTCGTCGACCTCCAGCTCGCCGCGCAGGGTGAGGGCACGCAGCTCGTGCTGCGGCACGAGCATCTGCCCGCGGACGCCGACCGTGCGGGCCTGGCCCAGCGCTGGGAGGACGCGCTGACGCGGCTCACGTCGGGCTGAGCCCCGCAGCCCCCGGGACGCGAATCTCACCGAAGATCGCACCGAAGACGCGACGAACGGCCCCGCAGCGGTGCGGGGCCGTTCGTCGTGTCGGACCGGGACGGTCGGGAGAGGGGACTCAGCCCTCCTCCCACTCCTTGTCCTCCTCGTCCCACTTCTTCGTCTTCTCGGCGGCCTGCTCGAGCGCGCGCGAGGCCTCCTCGCGGGTCGCGTACGGGCCCATGACCTCTTCGCCGCGGGACTTGTTCTCGTCGTCCTCGACCTGGCCGGTGCTCACGTTGAACCAGAAAGACATCGATGCACCCTTTCGTTGTTCCGGCAGTTCGTTGCTCCGGCGGCGAACGCCGGATCGTTCACCTGCGCCTTCACTCTAGAGCCGAGCCCACGGGTCGGCACCGTGGGCATATCGGTCGCGGCCACGATGCCGTGGACGGCGCGGCACCGCGTGGCCTCAAGTGGCGCCTCGTGGCATCGCGCGGCGTCGGGGGCCTCGCACGATGCTGCGAGCGTCGGCTGTCGGTGGCTCCCCCTAGACTCGGTCGTCACCGCTCGAAGACGAACGTGACCAGCCGATGATTGGAGCCTCATGGCCGACCACACCTACCCCTTGGGCATCGACGTCGGTGGGAGCGGGATCAAGGGCGCACCCGTCGATCTCGACGAGGGCGAGTTCGCGGCCGAGCGGCTGCGGATCGACACCCCGGAGGACTCGACGCCTGCGAACGTCGTCGAGATCATCGCGCAGGTCGCGCAGTCCTTCGCCGAGCAGACCGGCGATCGCCCGATCGGTGTCACCGTGCCGGCCGTCGTCACCCACGGGGTCGTGCGCTCCGCGGCGAACATCGACGACTCGTGGATCGACGCCGACGCCGCCGAGCTGCTGCGCGAGCGCCTCGGCCGACCGGTCACGGTGCTCAACGACGCCGACGCCGCGGGGGTCGCCGAGATGCAGT
>CAKUSI010000508.1 GCA_934678955.1 uncultured Austwickia sp.
CAACGACCGTCGCCGCGCTCGCGCTCGCCGCGCTCGCCGGGTGCAGCAGCAGCCGGGCCGCGGGCGAGCCGGTGACGCCCGACCCCGCCACGGTCCAGGCACAGAGGGAAGCCGCCAAAGCCGCTGCCTACAAGGGGTCGGAGGAAGCTGTCCGTGCATACGTGGCAGCCTTCAACAAGGACCGATCCGCGGCGACCGGCTGGTACGCCGCGCCTCGGCTCATCGCCGAGAATCAAGCGTTCCTGGACGAGCTCAAGAGTCGAGGGCTGACTGTGAAGGGCTCCTCAGTCATCGAGAGCATCGAGCCCATCGACTATGTTCACCCCAACCTGACGGTGCTGCAGGTCTGCAGCACCGTGACCGGCGGCGTCTACGACAGCAAGGGCCGCAACGTCACGTCGACCAAGGATGGTAGGCCCAGCACCGACAAACCCCGCCGCCTGCAGTCCTGGTACCGAACGCATAGGGACAGCGCCTCCCGCTGGCCGGTCGAGCATGTCGAGCAGAAGGGCCCATGCTGATGCGTCGTACCGTCGCAGCAGCAGCCGGCGCAACGCTGCTCGCTCTCACGGGAGGCAGCGCGCTGGCGGATCCGCTCCCAATGGACGGCAGCGGCTCATGCTCAATGGACATCTGCACGGTGGTAGCGGAGCACCCAGCCAAGCCCGTGCCCAAGCCGCATCGTGTGATCACCGGCCCCGGATGGTCCGTCAGAGATACGCCCCCGGACCCCGGGCCTGCGCAGGTGACCCAAGCGCAGCTGATGAACGCGACAGCGTGGGACGCCCACGTCAACACGCTGTGTGCGAATGCCCAGGCGGGGGGAACCGCGATGCCCGCTGAGTGCCAGCCTCCACCTGCTCGCGCCGCAGGCACACCCGCACCGGCAGCCACACCAGGCGACGCGACCAAGAAGGCGATGCAGCAGCTGCGGCCCGCGCCAGTGAAGATCGGATCCGCGCCCTGCGCCACGACCGAGCCTGGATGCGTCGGCGGCGCTGTCGGCGTCCCGGTGTGGCTGTGGACCCAGCAGCCCTGGACCGCCCAGACCGCGACCGCGACGGCAGGCCCGTACACGGTCACCGCTGTCGCGCGACCGACCTCGGTGACTTGGGACCTCGGCGACGGCCAGCGCATCACCTGCGCCACCCGCGGCACCCCCTACGAGCTGTCGTGGGGATTCCGCGACAGCCCGGACTGTGGGACCCGCTACGAGCGCGTCGGCAAGTACAACATCACCGCGACCCTGACCTACGACGTGACCTGGTCCGGCGCCGACACCGGCTCCGCGACCATCCAATCCGCGCCCACGAGCGTCCCCGTCGACATCGGCGAGTACCAGGTGGTGATCCACAACAGCACCGGCTGACCTGTCTCGCATCGTGGCCTGATTGGCGGATTCGCCCGTCGGCCATATTGGTGTGCCCCCACGTATTCTCCCTGATCAGCGGCTTGAAGATTCTTTCTCAGGAGGTGTCACACCCCTCCTCTGGAGCGCACTTGCTCTTTAGGTGACAGGCGATTCGTCACTGAGGGAGCAGCGATGAGAAAAATCCGCGACACGCGGCGTGCCGCGCGCGCTCGTTCTATGAAACGGGATTTGATTGCCCCATGCCTCCTCAGCAGCACGTGCGAGAGAAGCGGATCGGCCGACCCCCGCTCGGCCGGGACGTCCACACCTGGAATCCCAGCTTCGACCCGGGACTGCTCACGACGCTCAAGTCCCAGGCGACCTCGCTGGGCATCAGCTACGGCGGCTACATGCTGCTCGTCCTGGCCGAAGCTCACGCTTGGCACGGGCAGCATCTGCCTGACATCGAGCACCCGCTACCGATCGGGATTTCGGTCGAGGAGCTCCGAACTCGCACTCGTTCGCTCACCTCGGCCGACTGCCGCCGCGCCACGCGGGGACCGTCGGCCCGGTTCCCAGTCCGTGCCGATCGAGAGCTGGCTGACCTCGTCAACGCCCGCGCCCGCGAGCTGGACGTGCTCTACAGCGAGTACATCCGCGCGGTCTTCCGCGAGGCCGCTGGCGACGGCGTACGTGAGCGCAACTTCCTCCAGGACTCACTGCTGGACATCCCGCATCGGCGGGGTGCCACGACTCGTCGAGAGGAGCCCTTGGCGTCGTAGCACGAGAGAGGCCCCCTCCCGTGTGGGAGAGGGCCTAAGAGAAGTCGGCGGCAACCGCTTCTCCTATGAATCTCACCGAATCCTGAACTCTTCTCTTTCCCGGGAGCGGATCTTCAGGGGATCGGTCCTATCCAGAGGACTGTCTTGATGGTAGGCCCTCCAGCCCCCTCAGCGTACGACAACACGCGGTTCCGCGGAACTACCTCAGCGGCCCCGCATGCTGTGAACTGCCCGGATACCGTTCGGTCGATTCCCGCGTCCCGGTTTGTGCGGGTCCCGCGCGGCGTGTCTGAGGCGGGTGTGTCGCCGCTGGCTGTCGCCGTTTTCGCGGTTCTTGAGGC
>CAKUSI010000509.1 GCA_934678955.1 uncultured Austwickia sp.
TTCTCGAGCAACACGCCTCGCGGCGCGGTTTCCTCCAGGGTGCCGCCGCGATGGGTCTGGCCGCGGGCTGGTCCGCGTCGCTCGCCGCCTGCGCGTCGCCCGGACAGGAAGCGGGCGAGGAAGCGGGCGAGGGGGCAGGGGCGCGGACCGTCGCTGGTGGCGTGAAGGACGACGGTACGATCACCGCCGCCATCTCTTACGAGCTGGGCACGAACGGGTACGACCCGATGACCACGTCGGCGGCGCTGACGGTCGCCGCGAACTGGCACACCCTCGAGGGCCTCACCGAGATCGACCCTGCCACGCGGGAGACGTACGCAGCCCTCGCGACCGCGCTGCCCGCGACGGAGGGGACCAGCGTCGAGGTGACCCTGCGCGAGGGGGCCACCTTCCACGACGGGACGCCGGTGAGCGCCGACGACGTCGTCCACTCGTTCGAGCGGGTCCAGGACCCGGCGAACATGTCGATGTACGCCCAGTTCATCACCTTCATCGAGCGCGTCACGAAGAAGGACGACCGGACCGTCACCATCGCCTTGAAGCACCCGACCGGCCTGCTGGCCTCCCGGCTCTCGGTCGTGAAGATCGTGCCCCGGGCCGCCACGGGGGACGCCAAGGCCTTCGACGCGCACCCGATCGGGTCGGGGCCCTACCGGATGACCGACAACGGCGCCGCGTCCAAGCAGGTCGTCTTCGAGCGTTTCGACGCGTACACCGGGCCGCGGCCGGCGCGCGCCGCGCACATGCGCTGGCAGATCATCGCCGACCCCGCCACGCGTACCAACGCCCTGCAGTCTGGCGGCGTGCAGGTCATCGACTCCGTGCCCTACCTGTCCATCGAGCAGCTGACCTCGGTCGCGTCGGTGGACTCGGTCCAAGGGTTCGGGCTGCTCTTCGCGATGTTCAACCATGCGGCGGGCCACCCGTTCGCCGCCAAGGAGAACCGCCAGGCCTTCCTGCGCGCCGTCGATGTGGCCAAGGTCGTCCAGACGGGTCTGCTCGGTCAGGCCACCCCCGCGACCGGCTTTCTGCAGGAGGGGCACCCCGATTACCAACGGGCGCGGACCGTCTACACCCACGACCCGGACCGGGCCCGGGAGCAGTTCGCCCGAGCTGGCCTGCGGCGGATCCGCATGCTGTGCACCGACCACGATTGGGTCCGCAAGTGCACGCCGATCGTCGCGGAGTCCGTCACGGCAGCGGGACTGGAGGTGGAGTTCGCCGAGCGGAAGTCCTCCGACCTCTACAACACCATCGACGGCAAGCCGGACGCGTACGACGTCGTGATCGCCCCGGGCGACCCCAGCGTCTTCGGCAGCGACCCGGACCTGCTCATGCGGTGGTGGTACGCCGGGGACGTCTGGACCGACCGGCGGATGCACTGGAAGGGACAGGCCTCGTACGAACGGGTGCAGACCCTGCTCGACGAGGGGCTGCGCGCGCCCGACGCCGGGCGTCGCCGCGAGATCTGGGGCGAGCTGTACGACACCCTCGCCGACGAGGTGCCGCTCTATCCGCTGCTCCACCGCAAGACCCCCACCGGCTTCGAGCGCTCCACGCTCGTGGACTTCACCCCGATCGCCCTGACCGGCCTCAGCTTCCTCGGCGTCGCCTCCGCGAAGTAGCCGCCGACGTGACGAACGCGCTACGCCTGATCGGGCGCCGCCTGATGGCGCTCCCGCTGATGGTCCTCGGCGTGACGTTCCTCGTCTTCGTCGTGATGTCGTTCTCCCCGGCGGATCCGGCCCGGCTGGCCCTCGGCGAAGCCGCCTCGCCGGAGGCGCTCGCCGCCTACCGCGCCGCGCACGGCCTCGACCGACCGCTGCTCGCCCGCTACGCGGCCTTCCTGGGGGACCTGGCGCGCGGCGACCTCGGCACGACAAGCGGCAACACGCCGGTGCGGGACATGGTCGCCGCGGCCTTCCCGATCACGGCGCAGCTGACCCTCATCGGGCTGGCGGTCGCGGTGCTGTTCGCGCTGCCGCTCGGCGTGCTCGCGGCCCTGTGCCGGGGCCGCTGGCCCGACCAGCTGATCCGCGTCGTCTCGATCGCGGCCCTCGCGACCCCGTCGTTCTGGCTGGCGATGCTGCTCATCCGCCTGCTCGGGCAGGTCCCGGGCGGGCTCGGCCTCTTCCCCGCCCTGGTGCTCACGTGGACCCCGCTCACGGACGACCCGCGTACGTACGCGGCCAACGTCGCCCTCCCCGCGTTCGCGCTGGGGGTGCCCGTGGCGGGCTCCCTGACCCGCGTCGTGCGCGCCTCGATGCTGGAGGAGCTGGGCCGGGACTACGTGCGCACGGCGATCGGCTCCGGCGTGCCTCGCGCCGAACTGATCGGCCGCAACGTCCTGCGCAACGCCCTGATCACGCCGATCACGGTGCTCGGCCTTCGCGTCGGCTACCTGATGGGCGGCGCGGTCATCATCGAGATCGTCTTCAACATCCAGGCGATGGGGCAGCTCATCC
>CAKUSI010000510.1 GCA_934678955.1 uncultured Austwickia sp.
CCGCCTCGAAGTGCACACCACCCAGCAGCGGCGCTACAGGTGCAACGCCCGGCCCGCGACCAAGAGCACGACGTCGTCGACGACCGCGCCCAGGGACTGGTTGGCACGCCCCAGGAGATCGGCGAACAGCCGACCCGACGGGTGTTCGGGGACGACCCCCCAGCCGACCTCGTTCGTGACCAGCACGATCGGACCGGGGTGCTCCCCCACGGCGGCGGCCAGGTCCGCGACCAGGCGCTCCACCTCGGCCGTGGCGCTCGCGCGCGGCGAGTCCCAGCCCACGGCGTCCAAGTGGCGGGTGAGCCACGTGCCGAGGCAGTCGACCAGCACCGGTCCGTCGGCCGCCCGGACCGCCTCCGCCACGTCGACCGTCTCCACCGTCGACCACGACGCCGGGCGGGCCAGGCGATGGGCGGCCACGCGGGCCGCCCACTCGGCGTCCACCACCGGATCGGCGGGGTAGCCGGGCGTCACGTAGGTCACACCATCCAGACCGAGCATCCGCTGCTCGGCCCAGCGCGACTTACCACACCGGACGCCACCGGTCACCAGGATCCGTTCCACGTGGCGAACCCTAACCCAGGGCCCACCCCGTCTATGTTGGGGCCGTGCAACCGGTACCCCGCTACACCTTCGTTCGCCACGGCCAGTGCGTGGCGAACGAACAGGGGCGCGTCGTCGGCCAACTCGACAGCCCGCTGACCCCGCTCGGGCACACGCAGGCGGAGGGGGCCGCCGTCCTGCTCGCCGGCAGCCGGTACCTGTCCGCGGTCGTCACCTCCGACCTGGAACGGGCGCAGGCGACGGCGCGGATCATCGCCGGCGTCCTCAACCTCCCGTTGTTCGTCGAACCCGGGCTGCGCGAGCAGCACTTCGGGTCGATGGAGGGCCAGCTCTTCGAGGAGTTGACGGCCTCCAGCCCCGGCCGCGACCACATCAACGAGGTGCGCTGGGGCAACGGCGAGTCGGTCGCCGACGTCCACGCCCGGCTGGTCGACACCTTCGCGCGCATCGACGCCGCCCACCCCGACCCGGTCGTGCTGGTCACCCACGGCCACATCATCCAGATCGGCCTGTCGCTGCTGCAGGGCCGCGGCGCGCGCGACATCGAGTGGTTCGACCTGCCCAACGGCGGGATCGTGACCTCCCCCACCGCCCCCGACGCGTAGCGGTCAGGACGCCGCGGGCGCCGGCCGCTCCTCGAACGAGCGCACGAACACGGGCACATCGGGCGTCGAGGCCGCCTTGTCGTAGCGGTAGCCATCGCCGTCGAAGGACGTGAGGGCGGACGCCGTCCGCACCCGGTTGCGCACCAGCCAGCCCGCCATCGTGCCGCGCGCCCGCTTGGCGTAGAACGACACGATGGAGCGCTTGCCCCGGGCGTTGGTGTCCTCGAAGCGGGGCGCGATGATGCGCGCGTCGATGACCCCGGGGCGGACCGAGCCGAAGTACTCGTCGGAGGCGAGGTTGACCACGACGTCGGGGCCGGGTGACTCGGCCAGGTCCTCCTTGAGGAGTTCGGAGATGCGGTCCCCCCACCACGCGTAGAGGTTGGCGCCGCGGTCGGTGCGCAGCTTCGTGCCCATCTCGAGGCGGTAGGGCTGCATCAGGTCGAGCGGGCGCAGCACGCCGTAGAGCCCCGACAGGATCCGGATCGTCTTCTGCGCCTCGGTGAAGTCCCGCTCGCTGAAGCCTGGGGCGTCCAGACCCTGGTAGACGTCACCGTTGAAGGCCAGCACGGCCTGCTTGGCGTTGCGCAGCGTGAACGGCGGCGCGAAGTCGGCGTAGCGCTGGGCATTGAGTGCGGCCAGGTCGTCGGAGATGTGCATGAGCGCCGCGATCTCGGACGCCGGCAGCTCGCGGAGCCGCTCGATGAGCCGGCCACTCTCGTCGAGCAGGCGCGGCTCGGTGTGCTTGCGGGTGGCGGGCCTGATCTCGTAGTCCAGCGACTTCGCCGGCGACAACAGCGTGATCACGACCCGAGGCTAGCAAGACGGTGTGGCCCGGCGTTTCCCGGCCCGCCTGAGCCGGCGCTCCCCTTGGAGTGAAGCGGCTCCCGTCCTGACGTGGGCGCCTTCACTCCAAGGGGAGCCACCAGGGTCACGGATGCGGCTCGGCCAGTAGGGTCACCTTCGTGCACCACACCGAGTTCCACGTGCGGCTGGCGGCGTATGCCGTCATCACGCGCGGCGAGGAGGTCCTGCTGACCTGGTTCAACGGGTTGCACGGCGGCACCCCGTGCTGGAGCCTGCCCGGCGGCGGGATCGAGTTCGACGAGTCGGTGACGGACGGTCTCGTGCGCGAGGTGCTCGAGGAGACGGGGTACCACGTCGAGGTCGGCGGGTTGCTGGCCGAGAGCCACCGGATCTGGCCGGTCGGCCCCGAACGCGACAAGCCGCTGCGCTCGCAGCGACTGTTGTTCGAGGCGTCCATCACGGGCGGGACGCTGGGCACGCTCGAGG
>CAKUSI010000511.1 GCA_934678955.1 uncultured Austwickia sp.
GCGACGAAGCGATTGGCCCGGTAATAGGCCGTGTCCTCCACGCCCTTCGCCATCACCGCGCCCGAGAACTGCTGGAACCGGCGCGCCACCTCGGCGGTCGGGTCGGCCAGGCGCAGGACGAGGAGGTCGATGGGGGGAGCGAGGTCGGGATGCTCGGTTCGCGCTGCCGTGGCGGCCGTCCGCAGCCGGTCCACGCCGACCGGCACATAGGACCGATAGACCTCGAGGTGGGCGGCGATCGAGGTCAGCGCGCGGCGTACCTCTTCCGCAGGCAGGTCCGGCACCAACCGCGCCAGCCGATCACGCTCGGCGGGGAGCAGAATCGTCGCGGCCTGGGTCTTGCCGTGCAGGATGTGCGCGGCGAGGTCGCGCTCATCGCCGACGACCTCGCGCTGGAAGTCGGTGAAAATCTTCTCGCCGGCGGGGTCGATGAAGACCTGGTTGACCTCGGTCATCGCGTCATAGCCCGTGGTGCCGTGGATCAGCCAGCTGTCGGGCAGCTTCTCCCCGTGTTCGAGAATCTTCTCCGCGGTGATCCACAGCCCGGTTCCGGCCGCGGCCAGCGCGTCGAAATAGTCCTCCGGATCGACCAGCCCGTCGGGGTGATCCACCCGCAGCCCGTCGAGGTCGCCCTCGCGGATCATGCGCAGAATCCGCGCGTGGGTCTCCTCGAAGACGGTGGGGTCCTCCTGGCGTACGCCCGCCAGGGTCGTCACCGCGAAGAACCGCCGATAGTTCAGGTCCGTATTGCCCGTCTCCCAGTGAGCGAGCCGATAGTGCTGGCGGGCGTGGACGTCCGCGACGGAATCACCGGGAGCATACGTGCCCTCCGCCACCGGGAACCGGTGCTCGTGGTAGCGCAGCTCGGAGTCGACCAGCTCCACCGCCTCCAGCCCATCGTCGCCGAGGACGGGCAGGTGGAGGGGCCCGGCATCCCAGTTGATATCGAACCAGGGCGCGTACGCCGAATGGCGGCCTTCCGCAAGCACGGACCACCAGGCCGGATTTTCGGCCGGGACCGAGACGCCGAGATGGTTGGGCACGATGTCGAGAACGATCTTGAGGCCCTTGGCGTGGGCCGCATCGACGAGCCGTCGCCAACCCTCCTCGCCACCACGCGCGGGGTCGATGGTGGTCGGGTCGACGGTGTCATAGCCATGGTCCGAACCGGTCGTGGCCGTGAGGACGGGGGACAGATAGACCGCGTCGACGCCGAGATCGACCAGGTAGTCGGTCAGGTCGGCCGCATCGGACAGGGTCAGCGAGGGACGGATCTGCAGGCGGTAGGTCGACGTGGGGATGCGCACCCCCTCACCCTAACCAGCGGCTCTGTCCGGGCTTCTCGTACTGCGACAAGCGGGCCGTTCTCGTTCTAGGCTCGTGGCGTGTTGAGCGCTCATCTTCCCGAGGCGGCGTACCTGTCCCGGATGCGGGACGGCACCGTCAAGCAGGTGAACCCCTTCACGGGGTCCCAGATCTGGACGGTCCCCGGTCGGGGCAACCGGCCCCTGGGCATCGTCAGCACTGATCCCAAGCCGATCACGGCCGAGGACCACACGAAACATTGCGCGTTCTGTTCGGATCGCTACCTGGAGACTCCGCCGGAGAAGGCGCGGGTGGTGCGGGACGCGAATGGCTGGCGTACGCTCCTGCGGCTCACGGCGGAGGAACTCTTCGACACCGTCGCCGAGTTCCGCCGGATCCCCAATCTCTTCGCGATCCTGTCCTATGACTATTGGCACGAGAACTATGGCTATGAGCTGCCGCCCCATATCGAGCAGCGGAGGCAGAACTATCTGACCAGTGAGGCCGGTCTCGCGCATGTGCTGAAGGTGTGTGAGCAGAAGGCCCGGGCTGGCGGCGTGACCGCGGAGGCGTGGGCCGCAATGGACCGCGAAACGCAGCTGGCGGGGGCGTGGGGTTTCTTCGGGAGTACGCACGATGTCGTCGTCGGTCGCCGGCATTTCGTCGACGGCGCGACGACAGACGATCAGCTCGCGTCGTCGGGAACGCTGACACCGGAGGAGCATTTCCGTTATACGGAGTTCACGGTCGAGGCGATGCGGACGCTCTATTCCATGAATCGCTATGCCCGTTATGTCGCCGTATTCCAGAACTGGCTCAAGCCCGCAGGGGCCTCGTTCGATCATCTCCACAAGCAGCTCGCGGCGATCGATGAGCGGGGCGTACAAACCGAGCTCGAACTCTCCCGCGTCCGCGCCAACCCCAACCTGTTCAACGAGGGCGCGGTGAACTATGCGTCCTATCAGAATCTCGTGATCGCGGAGAATGATCACGCGGTCGCATTCGCCGGGTTCGGGCATCGCTATCCGACGCTGGAGATCTATTCCAAGGCGCGTACGCCCGAACCCTGGCTCCACACGGAGGCCGAAATGCGGGCCATGTCGGACCTGATCCATGCCTGCCACGCAGCGACCGGGCCGGACGTGCCGTGCAACGA
>CAKUSI010000512.1 GCA_934678955.1 uncultured Austwickia sp.
AGCATGGTCTCGTAGAAGACCGCCATGGCGTGCATCTCGTCGCGGTGGGAGAACTCGACCTTGTTGACCTGGTCGACAAGCTGGCGCAGGAGGTGCCCGGACAGCATCCGGTTCGTCGTGTCCTGGAACACGCGCGCGAGCGTGTCGCGGGGGTCGCCGGGCCGTCCCGACCCTTGCAGGCCGCGCAGCTTGGGCAGCAGCTTGCCGTTGACGAACACCAGCAGCGGATCTCCGGTCGTGTCGCTGCCGGACGCCCACGTGCGCCAGCGGAACTCCTCCGGGAGGACCGGCCGATACCCCGCCTCCATGGCCTCCCGTTCCTCCTCCAGGTCGTCGAACGCCTTGAGGAACAGCAGCCAGGCCAGTTGCGGCAGTCGGTCCAGCTCGCCGTTGAGGCCCGCGTCCTTGCGCATGATTTGTCGCGACTGGTTGATCACCGCCTGCAGGCGCGCCTGGGTGGTCTGGGCGGAGTTTTTCGCAGGGCTCACTGGGGTTCCTCGTCATCGAAGGCGGACAGGTAGAAGCGGCGCACGAGCGCGGCGGCGGCGTCGAGCGTGGTGTCGCTCAGGCCGATCTCGGTGGCCATGACCGCGAACGGCGCCCGCCAGTCCCCCGGAGGGTCGGGCAGATTGCGAGGCGGCAAGGCGTCGTCACGCTCGGCGAAGACGGTCTGCACGGCGCGGGCGAACGCCTCCGGCTCGAGGAGGCGCTGCTCGACCAGGAGGGCGAGATCCACCAGGTCTTTCACCCGCGAGGACGGCCTCTCGTGGGCGTAGATCCGCGCATAGGCGTGCAGCTTCTCGGCGGCATGGCGGGGTAGATCGACGCTGCGCACCTTGAACGGCTCGCCGCCGAGTACGGGACGGACGGCCACGGCGTCCAAGCCCTCGGCAGGCTTCGATGCCCTGGTGACGACGTCGATGGTGACTGTCTCGAACGGGCTGCGAGCGACGAAGACATCGACGACGATCCGCCACGTCGAAGGCAACTCATCCTCGACGCGAACTCGTCTGGGTGGACGGACGCCGAACGTGCAATCGTCGCCGAGGTCGACGTCGAGCGCCTCGTCGAGCAGGTCCTGCAGATCGGCGGCCGTCAGGCCGCCGACGTCGGTGAGCAGCAGGTCGAGGTCCTTGGTGGTCCTCGCCGCCAGGCCGAGGCGCAGTTCGAGGCTGAACCCGCCCTTTAGCACCCACCGGGAGTCACGCGCAAGGCGTGCGAGGACCCGTTGGAAGACGTAGCGATTGCGGACGCGCTGCGGGGGGACGCCCTCGTGGGCGGCCACGTTGCGGAGCCGGTGGCTGAGGCTGACCGAACGCGGGTCACTCATCAGCAGTAACCCGGGCGAGCGCACGCTCGAGGCGGAGGGCTGCACGGTCGGGGGCATCCGCGGACGCTCGCAGGAGCCGGCGCCGCGTCGTGAGGCCGAGCCGCAGGGCGTCCGCCACTGCTCGGTCCACGTGCTCCTGTGACAACTCGGACGCGGCAGCGTCCACGAGGGTGCGCACCGGGGTAGTGACGGCCCACCCGCGACGTCCCTCGCGGTCCTCGTCCGACAGCACGGCCACGTGGGTGACAACCATGTCGTCGACAGCACCGAACCCCGGTGGAACCGTGAGGTGCAGTTTGACGGGATCGACGTCCGACAGGCCGTGAACCGACAGGGCGGACTCGTAGGACACGACGCCCCTGCCGTCACTCCACAGGGTCCATCGGACGTAGAGATCGTCGGCATCGGCTGGCCATTCGGGCAGCCGGAAGAGCGCACGGTCGACCCGAAGCCAGTTGCCGGCGTCGGCGTGGTACTTCTGTGCTTGGTAGGAGTAGCCGATCTCGAGCGCCTGTGCCGCCGTGAAGTAGCCCGCCTGCTGAAACGCCACGGCGTGGAGCGCCCGGCGAAGATCCTGGCGGGGAGTTGGCATAGCAACAGCCTAACAGAACGCGAACTCAATGGAATCTTTAGTTTGGTTCGACCGTTCCTCGGAAAACTAAAGGTATTCTAAGCGGCGTAGAGCCACGACTGGACCCGTTCGAGTTGCGCACGGAGGCCGTCGCCACCACCGAAGACGCGGGCCAGGTCGATGGGTGATCCCAAGTCGCCCAGCGGCGCGAGACGGAACACCTCGGTCGTCTCCAGGTCGGCGACGCCGAACTCCTCGTACCTGGCGAGCAGCCCTTCCAGCACGGCCCGTGCCCCCGCCGTCTGAGCGGCGAGTTCGGCCGCGTGTTGCTCGCGCACCCGGCGGACCCGCTCGGAGCGGGTGCGAGCCGGGCGATTCCACGCCACCTGAAGGAGGGCGTCCAGGGGGTCGCTGTCGGTCAACCCGGCGGACTCGACGAGGCTGGCCACGTCAATGCCCTGGGCCTCCAAGGAGGACGCCAAGGCGTGGCGGGACGGCGCCCGTGACCAGCGTTCACGCAGCGTTTCCTCGTCTCCCTCGGCCGCGATCCGTTCCCGAA
>CAKUSI010000513.1 GCA_934678955.1 uncultured Austwickia sp.
AGCATGGTCTCGTAGAAGACCGCCATGGCGTGCATCTCGTCGCGGTGGGAGAACTCGACCTTGTTGACCTGGTCGACGAGCTGGCGCAGGAGGTGCCCCGACAGCATCCGGTTCGTCGTGTCCTGAAACACACGCGCGAGCGTGTCGCGGGGGTCGCCCGGGTGGCCCGACCCCTGGAGACCCCGCAGCTTGGGCAGCAGCTTGCCGTTGACGAACACCAGCAGCGGATCGCCGGTCGTGTCGTTGCCGGACGCCCAGGTGCGCCAGCGGAACTCCTCGGCGAGCACCGGTCGATAGCCCGCCTCCATGGCCTCCCGCTCCTCCTCCAGGTCGTCGAACGCTTTCAGAAACAGGAGCCACGCCAACTGCGGCAGACGGTCCAGCTCGCCGTTGAGGCCGGCGTCCTTGCGCATGATCTGCCGCGATTGGTTGATCACCGACTGCAGGCGCGCATGGGTGGTCTGGGCGGAGTTCTTTGCAGGGCTCACTGGGGTTCCTCGTCGTCGAAGGCGGACAGGTAGAAGCGGCGCACGAGCGCGGCGGCGGCGTCGAGCGTGGTCTCAGCCAGGCCGATCTCGACGGCCATGGTTGCGAACGGTGCTCGCCAGTCGCCCGGAGGGTCGGGCAGATCGCGAGGCGGCAGCGCGTCGTCACGCTCCGAGAAAACGCCTTGGACGGCGCGCGCGAACGCGTCCGGCTCGAGGAGACGCTGCTCGATCAGGAGGGCGAGATCCACCAGGTCCTTGACCCGCGAGGACGGCCGCTCGTGGGCGTAGATCCGTGCGTAGGCGTGCAGCTTCTCGGCGGCGTGACGCGGCAGGTCCACGCTGCGAACGGCGAACGGCTCGCCCCCGAGCACGGGGCGCACCGCCACGGCGTCCACACCCTCGACCGGCTCGGACGCGCGGGTGACCACGTCGATCGTGACCGTCTCGAAGGAGCTGCGGGCCACGAACACCTCGACGACGACCCGCCACGTGGACGGCAGCTCGTCCTCGGCCCGGACCTGACGCGGAAGGCGGACGCGGAACGTGCACTCGTCGCCGAGGTCGATGTCCAGGGCCTCGTCGAGCAGGTCCTGCAGGTCGGGTGCGGTGAGGCCGGCGACGTGGGTGAGCAGCAGGTCGAGGTCTTTGGTCGTCCGGGCCGCGAGGCCGAGGCGCAGTTCGAGGCTGAACCCGCCCTTCAGCACCCACCTGGGGTCACGAGCGAGGCGCGCCAGCACCCGTTGGAACACGTACCGGTTGCGGACCCGCTGCGGGGGGACGCCCTCCTGCGCCGCACGATTGCGCAGCCGGTGGCTGAGGCTGATCAGGCGCGGGTCACTCATCGGCGTTCGCCTTCGCGAGCGCGCGTTCGAGGCGCAGCGCGGCGCGATCGGTGGCGTCTGCGGACGCCCGCAGCAAGCGACGCCGCGTCGTGAGGCCGAGCCGTAGGGCGTCCGCGACCGCACGGTCGACGTGTTCCTGGGACAGGTCGGACGCCGCGGCGTCCACGAGGGTGCGCAACGGCGTCGTCACGCGCCAGCCGCGACGGCTCTCGCGCTCGTCCTCGGTCAGGACGCCCAGGTGGAGCGCGACCAGGTCGTCGACCGCGCCGAAGCCGGGAGGGACGGTCAGGTGCACCCTGACGGGATCGACGTCGGAGAGCCCGTGGACGGCCAACGCGGAGTCATGGGACACGACTGCCCGGCCGTCACTCCACAATGTCCAACGGACGTAGAGGTCCTCAGCATCGGCAGGCCACTCGGGCAGCCGGAAGAGCGCCCGGTCGACCCGAACCCAGTTGCCCGCATCGGCGTGGTACTTCTGGGCCTGATAGGAGTAACCGACCTCGAGCGCCTGCGCCGCCGTGAAGTAGCCCGCCTGCTGGAACGCCACTGCGTGGAGCGCACGGCGGAGATCTTGGCGGGGGGTCGGCACACCGACAGCGTAGCAGGTGATAACTCAATGTAATCTTTAGTTTCGTCCGCCGTGGCGGCATCAACCTACAGATGTTTCACGCGGCGTAGAGCCAGGATTGAACCCGTTCCAGTTGCGCTCGGAGGAAGTCGCCCCCACCGAAGACGCGGGCAAGATCGACGGGCGATCCCAAGTCGCCCAACGGCGCGAGACGGAACACCTCCGTCGTCTCCAGGTCGGCGACGCCGAACTCCTCGTAGCGGACGAGTAACCCTTCAAGCACGGCCCGCGCCTCTGCAGTCTGGGCGGCGAGCTCGGCCGCGTGTTGCTCGCGCACTTGGCGGACCCGCTCGGAGCGGGTGCGGGCCGGGCGGTTCCACGCCACCTGAAGGAGGGCGTCCAGAGGGTCGCTGTCGGTCAACCCGGCGGACTCGACGAGGCTGGCCACGTCAATGCCTTGGGCCTCCAGCGAGGACGCCAGGGCGTGGCGGGACGGCGCCCGTGACCAGCGTTCACGCAGCGTTTCCTCGTCTCCCTCGGCCGCGATCCGTTCCCGAA
>CAKUSI010000514.1 GCA_934678955.1 uncultured Austwickia sp.
CGCTCGCCCGGCGCGAGACGCCAGGTCACGCGCTCCAGCAGCGTGCGCTCGCCGAGCCGCACGCTCGCGTCGACCAGGTCGATCACGCCCTTGCCGAGGCGGCGCGTCGCGAACGAGACCAGCTCCACCTCGTCGCGCGGCGGCGGCTCGTCCTCGATGACCGCCGAGGCCGCGTCGATGCGGAAGCGCGGTTTGCTGGTCCGGGCGGGCGGGCCCCGCCGCAACCAGGCGAGCTCCTTGCGCAATAGGTTGCTGCGCCGCTGTTCGGTCACCGCGGCGATCCGGTCTCGTTCGGCCTTGGCCAGCACGTAGGCCGCGTAACCGCCCCGTACGACTCCACCTTCCCCTCGACAACCTCCCAGGTGAGGGTCGCCACCTCGTCGAGGAACCACCGGTCGTGCGTGACCGTGACCAGCGCCTTGCTGCCCCCGTCGCGCCGGCGGGCCAGGTGCGCGGCCAGCCAGGCGACGCCCTCGACGTCGAGGTGGTTGGTCGGCTCGTCGAGCAGCAGCAGGTCCGGATCGGCGACCAGCAGGGCGGCCATGGCCACACGGCGGCGCTCGCCGCCGGAGAGCACGCCGACGGTTGCCTCCAGGCCCCCGACCCCCGCCGCGTCGATGCTGCCGAGCAGCCCGGTCAGCACATCGCGGACGCGCGGGTCCGCGGCCCACTCGTGCTCCGCAGCGTCGCCGAGCACGACGGCGCGCACGCTCGACGCCGGGTCGAGCACGTCGGCCTGCGCGAGGAATCCCACCTCGAGGTCGCCGGTGCGTACGGCCCGTCCCGAGTCCAGCGCCTTCCGCCCGGCGAGCACGGCCAGCAACGTGGACTTGCCGCCGCCGTTGCGGCCCACCACGCCGATGGAGTCGCCCTCCCCGACATCGAGGCTCACGGAATCCAGCACGTGCACGGTCCCGAACGACAGGTCGGCCCGCTCCACCGACACCAGATTCGCCATGCCCGCCTTCCGCTCCGCGTCCCGCCCGGGTCGCGCCCGGTCCAGCCCAGTTCTCGTTCGCCCAGCTTGCCCGACGGGACGCCCGGCCCGTCAGGGGCCCGGCTCCGCAGGCGAGCCGCGCGGCCCGTCGACAACTCGCCAGCGATCCGCAGCCCTCCTGCAGCCCGTCAGCGGGTCCGCGGCTCCGCCACGATATGCGCGCCGTGCGCCGGGCCGGTCGCGCGCACCACGTGCGAGGCCGTCCCGGAGGCCATCAGCGCGACCGCTAGGTCCAACGCCCCCTCGGGCCCGGACACCAGGAAGGCGACGGTCGGACCGGACCCGGACACGACGCCGCCGAGGGCGCCGTACTCGATCCCCGCCGCCAGCACGTCCCCCAGTTCGGGGCGCAGGCTGAGCGCCGCGGCCTGCAGGTCGTTGTGCAGCGCCCCCGCGAGCGCGGTCACGTCCCCTCCGCGCAGCGCCTGCATCATGTCGGGTCCTGGGTGAAGCGCGCCGGACCCCCGCGCCCGGCGGCCGAGCCGCTCTGCCGCCGCAGCGCCGTCGGGGTCGGGCACGAGCCGCAGCCCGCCCGGCCCGCGGCCGAGCGCCGGTCCGCCGACGGGGTCGGCGCCCCCGGCGCCGGGGACCTGCGCGGCGTGGTGAGTGGCCTCTTGCGCGGCATCCTCGCGCTGTGCCGCCTGCGCCCGCAGCCGGTCGTGCTCCGCGAAGACCTCGCCGGTCGACAGACCGTCCTCGCTCGGGACCAGCACCCAGTGGTAACGGCCCTGGGCCAGCACCGGGGTCACCTGTTCCCCGCGACCGGAGCCGATGGCGGTCCCGCCGGTCAACGCAAAGTTCACGTCGCTGCCCAGTTGCGCGGCGCACGCGTCGAGCTCTTCGCGTCCGACGGCGCTCCCCCAGAGGGCGTCGCAGGCGATCAGCGCGGCCGCCGCGTCCGCCGAGCCTCCCGCCATGCCTCCCGCGACCGGGATCTCCTTGTCGATGTGGAGGTGGACCGGGCCGATGCGGTCGGCGCCGTGCCCGCTCTGCGCCTCCCGGGCCCGCCGCGCGAGAAGCCGGGCCGCCCGCAGCGCGAGGTTGTCCCCGTCGGCCGGGACACGCTGCGTCTGCGGGCCGGCGAGCGAGACGGACCAGTCGTCCGCGGGGGTCGCGGTCACCTCGTCGAAGAGGCTCACGGCGTGGAAGACCGTCGAGAGGTCGTGGTACCCGTCGGCGCGGCGCCGGCCGACGAGCAGCTCCAGGTTGATCTTGGCCGGCACGCGCACGCTCACCGAATCGGGGCGGGCGAGCGTCGTCATGCCCCTCACCTTAGGGGCTGGGCGCGTCTCCTCCGCGACCCCGCGTGTCCGGCCCGTCGCCGCGCCCCCCCGAGACGAAACGACCCGACGGGCCCGACGACACGGGACCCGACGAGGGGGCCGGCACGGCTCGCGGGCGGGCTGGCGCGATCCCTGGGCGGGCTGGCGCGATCCCTGGGCGGGCTGGCGCGGTCCGCGGG
>CAKUSI010000515.1 GCA_934678955.1 uncultured Austwickia sp.
CCGCGATGAGGCCGGGCAGGGGCACTGTACGTGCCTCGTGGTCCTTCAGCGTTCCCAGGTGGATCACCCCGTTGACCAGCGCGAAACGCCGGCCCCTCCCGGCCAGCCGGCCCCCGTGCGAGGATGCCGGAGGAGTTCAGGGCCGCACGGGGTCGTCCGGCACAGGAGGCATCGCATGGTGGACAGGCATGAGCGCAGCGACGCACGTCGCAACCGTGAGGCGCTGCTGAAGGCGGCCGCCGAGGTGCTGGCCGCGGATCCCTCGGCGAGCATGGACGACATCGCCGCCCGCGCCGGTCTGGGGCGGGCGACGATGTACCGCCACGTCAGCGGACGCGCCGACCTGCTGGCGGAGTTGTCGGAGTGGGCCCTCGACTCCGCACGTCGGGCGGTGGCCGACACGGACGCCCCGGGCGCCCCGGACAGCTCGGACCGCTCGGCGGAGGCCGGACTGCGCCACCTCCTGGAGCGGCTCGTGATCGAGGGTGCCGGGTTCCGTGTGCTGCTCCGGCTCGACATCGGGTCCGATCCCCGCTTCACGACGGCTCGCCAGCAGGTCCTCCAGCCGATCGCCGATCTGGTCCGGCGCGGCAAGGCCGCGGGCGAGTTCCGCTCCGACCTTGACCCGATCTGGGCCGTCGTCGCGCTGATCGCCCTCCTTCAGGCGGCGCTGGCCGACGAGAGGGAGGACCCCGCGAGGCTCGTCTGGGAGACCGTCGTCGAGGGCTGGCGTCCGGCTTCTTGAGCCGTCCCTTAAACTGGGACACTAAAGTCTCACTTTGGAGGATCCATGGCGTCCCGCACCCACGATCACCTAGACCTGCTGGTGGTCGGCGCAGGCCCCACCGGCCTGACCGCCGCCGTCGAGGCGCGCCGCCGCGGACTCTCCGTCCGCGTGGTCGAGCGCCGCGAGCGACGGTCCCCCTTCTCCAAGGCGCTGGTCGTCCACGCGCGCACGATGGAGGTCTTCGAGGGGCTCGGGCTCGCCGAGCACCTCACCGCGCGCAGCGCACGGTTCTCGGCATTGAACCTCCGCGGCGTGGCCGGCGCCCGCGGCCGGATCGACCTGCTCGACCTGGACTGGGGCGACACGGACCACCCGCACTGGCTCACGTTGCCGCAGTACGAGACCGAGCGTGTGCTCGAGGACGCCCTGTCCGCCCTCGGCGTCCAGGTGGAGTGGGCCACCCGTTTCACCGGCGTGGCCGAGGAGGATGACGTCGTGG
This sequence comes from uncultured Austwickia sp., assembly GCA_934678955.1. Next base: position 1,227 of record CAKUSI010000515.1, read on the forward strand.
CGGCCACCCTCACGGGCCCGGCCGGAACCGAGGTCGTCCGCTCACGCTGGCTGCTGGGTGCGGACGGCGGGCGCAGCACCGTCCGGGACGCCATCGGCGGAACCCTCGAACGCGAGGACGCCGGGGCGACGTTCATCCTCGCCGATGCGCAGACCTCGGCGTCGCTCGCCGAGGACGAGGGCCACCTCTTCCTGCACCCCGACGGGCTCCTGATCATCGTGCCCCTGCCCGATCCGGGACGGTGGCGCATCATCGCCCACGCGCCCGGCGAGTCGCCCGCGGCACGAACCCCCATCGACGCCGGGTACCTCGACGACCTCGTCCGCGGGCGAACGGGCATCGAGTTCGGCGCCCGCGACCTCGGTTGGACCTCCCGCTTCGCGCTCACCCACGGCGTGGCCGACGTGCACCGCCGCGGACGGGTGTTCCTGGCCGGCGATGCCGCCCACGTGCACAGCCCCGTCGGCGGACAGGGCCTGAACACGGGCGTCCAGGACGCCCACAACCTCGTCTGGAAGCTGGCGCTCGCCGACCGGATCCCCGCCGAGGCGCGGGAGGACCTGTTGGAGAGCTACGCCGTCGAGCGGAGGCTCGTGGCGCACGCGATGGTGGGCGGCGTCCGTCGGGCGACTTCGCTGGTGGCCGGACGCGGCGGGCTCGCCCGGCGCGTCGTCGGGGCGCTGGGTCCGCGCATCCTGCCCAGGACCCGCCTCCGGCTCGCGCTGGGGCGTCCGCTGGCGGGACTCGAGGTCGCCTACGCGGGCGGTCCGCTCGTCGTGAAGGAAGCCCCGGGTTCGGGCGCGCGGCTGGCCAACGTCCACCTGGGTGACGGTTCCCGGGTGCTCTCCCACGTGGATCCGCAGGACCCCACGTGGGTGGTGCGCGAACCCGCATCCGACGGGCCGTGGGGCGGCCTCCCCCTCGTGGCCGTCCCAGCGGACGCCGACCTGCCGCCCGTGACCCTCGTCCGCCCGGACGGCCACATCATCGCCTCCGGGGACGTCCCGGCCGCCGTCTGGACCATCGTGCGGCGTTCGCCGGTCCTGCTGGCCATTGCGGGGGGTTGGTGATGGTGAGCAGGGAACACGCGAGGCGGCTCCACCGCTGCGCCATTGGATAGTGCCGCCCTGGCGGGGGCTGTCGGCGACGTTCGAAAATGAGGCCATAGCGACGTGGTGGTGTCCACTTTTCACCGGCGAAAACTGTTCAGTTTCAGCCCTGATC
>CAKUSI010000516.1 GCA_934678955.1 uncultured Austwickia sp.
CGCGCCCAGCGATGGTCACCGTGACGGACTCGGCCGGGTCGACATCCACGAACAAGCCGTCCGAACCCCGCTCCTCGTACATCGTCAGCTCCCGCCGACCGTCGCGAGGATCCACGACGAGGTAGGCGGCAATGCCGGCCAGCGCGCAGTCCCTACGCTGTCGCGACGAGATCCCGCTCCACCGACGAAGGCGAGACCACCTCAGCCACAAGGAGAACGTCGGGCGGAGCGATCCGTATGGCCAGAGCGCCCTCCGCAGCCAGCGCCTGCCGACGACCTACGACAACAACCGGTCGTCGCACCGTCGCCGGCACCTCGCTGATTGTCACATCACCATCGGTGACCGCACGCCATCCCGCGCGGCGCGCGTTCAGCAGCCCCGCGAGCAGCGTGCCAACACCGCGATTGACTAACTCTCGCCTGGTGACATCGTCGGGACGCCCTCGACCAGCTCGTAGCTGTCCTCACGACGACTGATCTCGGCGTCCCATGTGGCGAGGGTCCACGCGTGTCGGCATAACCAGCGCGGCCGCACTCATCGGGCTCGCTACCTCGACGCGGACACAGGTTTCTCGGCGTGGGCGCCGCTGTAGGCGAGTCCACGCCGAACAACGGGCGTCCCCGCCGAACAGGCGAGTCCGGGCCAAACAGGCGAGTCCGGGCACGAAGCAGCGAAGGGCGGTCCCGGCCATCTGCCGAGACCGCCCCTCCAACGCCCCTCGCTCCTCGGCGTCTGCTCCGCGCTTCGTCAGCGGGCGGCCGTACCCTCCACGTAGTCACTGTCCTGGCCCGCGTCCTTCACCCACGCCATCAGCTTGCGCAGCTCGCGGCCCGTGCCCTCGATCGGGTGCTTCTCCGCCTGCGCGCGCAGCTCCTTGAACTCCGGCGCGCCGGCGTCCTGGTCGTCGATGAACCGCTTCGCGAACGCCCCGGACTGGATGTCGGCCAGCACGGCCTTCATGTTCTCCTTCACCTCCGGGGAGATGACCCGCGGCCCGGAGACGTAATCGCCGTACTCCGCCGTGTCCGACACCGACCAGCGCTGCTTGGCGATGCCGCCCTCGATCATCAGGTCGACGATCAGCTTCAGCTCGTGCAGCACCTCGAAGTACGCGATCTCCGGCTGGTAACCCGCCTCCGTCAGCGTCTCGAAGCCGTACATCACCAGCTGCGACGCGCCGCCGCACAGCACGGCCTGCTCGCCGAACAGGTCGGACTCGGCCTCCTCGGTGAACGTCGACTTGATGCCGCCGGCGCGCAGCCCGCCGATCGCCTTCGCGTACGACTTCGCCAGCTCCAGCGCCTGCCCCGACGCGTCCTTCTCGACGCAGACCAGCACCGGCACACCGCGGCCATCGACGTACTCCCGACGCACGATGTGGCCCGGGCCCATCGGGGCGACCATGATCACGTCGGCGTCGTCCTCGGGGGTGATGTAGCCGAAGCGGATGTTGAACCCGTGCGCGAAAAGCAGCGCGGTGCCCGGCCTCAGGTTGGGCTTGATCTGCTCGCCGTAGACCTTCCGCTGGTGCTGGTCGGGCACCAGGATCACGACCACGTCCGCCTCGGCGACGGCCTCGCCGACCGGCAGGACCCGCAGGCCCTCCGCCTCCGCCTTCGCCTTGCTGCGGCTGCCGTCGGCCAGGCCGACCCGGACGTCGACGCCGGAATCGCGCAGGTTGAGCGCGTGCGCGTGGCCCTGGCTCCCATATCCGATGATCGCGACCTTGCGGCCGGCGATGATCGACAGATCCGCGTCGTCGTCGTAGAACATCTCCGCCATGTCTGGCTCCTTCTCATCCCTGAAAACATGCATGTACGTGTGAGTGCCGACCCGTCGGCGTCAAGAGGCCGCCCAAGGCCAGGCGGGGCGCCCAGGCACCCTGCCCAGGCGCGGACATTCAGGCGCCCGGGCGCCGGGCTCAGTGCCGGCCGGAGCGATCGGTGATCGAGCGCGGCCCGCGGCCGATCGCCACCATGCCGGACTGGACCAGCTCCTTCACCCCGAACGGCTGCAGCATCGCCAGCAACGCCTCGAGCTTCTCGACCTTGCCGGTGGCCTCGATCGTGACCGACTCCGTGGCCACGTCCACGACCTTGGCGCGGAAGAGCTGCGCCGTGTCGACGATCTGGCCGCGGGTCGTGGCGTCGCAGCGCACCTTGACCAGCAGGATCCGCCGCTCGACCGTCTGGCTCTGATCGAGTTCGACCACCTTCAGCACCTCGACGAGCTTGTTGAGCTGCTTGGTGACCTGTTCCAGCGGCAACGTGTCGGCGTCGACCAGCACGGTCATCCGCGACACCTCCGGGTGCTCGGTCTCCCCGACGGCCAGGGAGCTGATGTTGAACCCGCGCCGGGAGAACAGGGCCGCGATGCGGGTCAGCACGCCGGGCTTGTTCTCCACCAGCACCGACAGCGTGTGCCTGCTCATTGCGCGCCCTCCTCGCC
>CAKUSI010000517.1 GCA_934678955.1 uncultured Austwickia sp.
CGAGACGGCAGCCCTGCTGTCGGAGCGCACCTACCCGACGGGCGCCGAGACCGTGTACCTCGCCTCAGGTCAGAACTACCCGGACGCCCTCGCGGCAGGTGCGGCGGCGGGCAAGAATGCGGGTCCGATCCTGCTCACTGGACGCGACCAGTTGGCGCCGGCCGCGGCCAAGGAACTCAAGCGGCTCACGCCGAAGAAGATCGTCGTCCTGGGCGGCACTGGCGCCATCTCATCAGCGGTGTTCGATGCTGCGCGGGACGTCGCACCGGTCGAACGCATCGCCGGTGCCGACCGCTTCGAGACAGCCACCAAGCTCTCGGCGGCCACGTTCACCAGCGCCAAGACCGTCGTCCTCGCCAGCGGCGACAACTTCCCCGACGCCCTCTCCGGTGCCCCCCGGGCCGATGCGGCCTCGGCACCGATCCTGTTGGTGTCGGCGGGCGCCGAGAAGAACAAGCCGGTGTGCGCCGAGATCCAGCGGCTCAAGGCCGACAACCTCATCGTGTTGGGTGGCACCGGAGCCGTGTCGGCAGAGACGCTCACCCACATCCAGGACTGGTGCCCGGGCGCCGGCGAGCACGTGTTCCGGGGCAAGGTCAGCACCGACGTCAAGCTGCCTGAGCTCGGCGCCTCCATCGTCACGCTGACCTTCGAGGGCACGGGCAGCTTCACCGCCTCGACCCACGACGTGAATGGCACCCAGGTGAGCCTGCTGGTGAACCAGACGGGGGCCTACTCAGGCGTGCAGGCCTTCAACCTCGACGGCAAGTCGGCGAGCACCCTCAAGATCGAGGGCGACGGTGCGTGGGTGGCTCGGGTCCAGCCGCTGGCGGCTGCACCGGCTTGGGACGTGACCGGCAGCACGACCGGCACGGGCGACACGGTGATCCGGCTCGGAGCCGCGCGGGAGGACAACGTCACGCTCGCCCTCGCCAGTGCTGATGGCAAGCAGTTCACGGTGTACGCCAACAAGGCCGACGGCAGCTGGGCGGGTACGTTCACGGGGCCGAGCGACGCGATCCTGCCCAAGGACGCGACCCTGCTGCGCGTCGAGGCTGACGGAGCCTGGACGATCACCAAGAAGTGACCCGCTGACGGCACGGGATCGACGTGCCGCAACCACTCGGGGGCGACGGGCCGCGGCTCGTCGCCCCCGACGCGTCAGGGGCGCTCGGCGGGCTGCTGGCACTCCGCGCTGTCACGCAGGTCGAAGATCACATACCAGTTGGTCCTGCTGACCACCGTGCAGTGCTGCAGCACGTGCTCGCGAACGTCGGGCTGGGCGTCCCACTGACCGAAGTCGGTGAGCAAGAAGTAGTCCATCCCGGCCGTGCGGGTGACCCAGTAGGAGGGGAAGTCGTTCGTCTCGGGCATCAGCGCCCGGTCGAAGGTGGTCGGCCACCACGTGTACGAACGCCAGCCGTAGTAGGTGAACAGGTGGCCGTAGTAGTGGTTGAGGCCGACGATCTGGTCGGTGGGCGCGAACAGGGTGCCGAGCAGGCGCCAGCGGGTCACCTGCGGCCCGTAGCCGTTGTCGGCGCTGAGCCGCACCGCGGCCCCGGCCGCGGCCACGAGGATCGCGACCATCACCGTAAGGGCAGTGAGCGCCCGCAGGACGCGTCCCGAACGCGGGAGCGCCCGCCACGCGACGCCCATCAGGGCGCCGATTCCGAGCGCCACCACCGGGGTGAGGGGGAGGCTGTAGTAGTCGTGCGTCGACATGTGGTGCGAGACCGTGAAACCCAACGCCACATACCCCAACCACCAGCCGACCACGCCCAGTAGGGCGGGACGAAGCGGGATCACCAGCAGGCCGATGACGCCAGCGGCGAGCCAGCCACTGCCCAGCACGGTGTCGACCATCGTCGCCCAGTCGAGGTAGAACTCGGGCTGGCCCCACAGCTCGGGGAAGAAGCGCGACCCGAGCCCCAAGGGGTCGTGGCCGGCCAGATGGGCGGACACCACGTAGGCCGTGAGGGGTGCCAGGGCCAGACAGGCCATCAGCCACACCTGGGCGGAGCGGACGACGCGCCAGCCGAGGGCTCCCAGCACCAGCAGGGCCAGGAACAGCCCGAGCATGTAGATGGCCATCGGCTTGACGAACACGGCCGAGCCTGCGAGGAGCCCCGTCGCGACCGCCCAACCCCAGGCGTGGGCGTCCGACCGGCGGGCCGATGCCCAGCCGACGCCGGCCCACAACGTGCCCGCCATCAGGCAGACCATCAGCGGGTCCGGCATGAAGGCGCGGCTGGCCTGCACGGGATACCAGGCGAAGAGCATGAATCCGGCACCGGCGACGCCGCCCACGCGACCGGCCCAACGACGGATCGTCAGGTACACGAACAGGGCGCCGACGACCCAGAAAGCTGACGACAGCACGCGTGGCACCCACAGTTCCTCCCCGCCGAGGAGGCCGAACGACCACGCGGCCAAGGACTCCATCAC
>CAKUSI010000518.1 GCA_934678955.1 uncultured Austwickia sp.
TGTCCGGCTCCCGTTCGCCCGCATTCGCTCGAGACTCTCGCAGGTGGGGGCCGTGGACGGACGGCGTGCGGGAGCGCGCGATGCCTCTGGGTAGGGTGATCGGGTGCGTATCGCTGTCACCGGGTCCATCGCGACCGACCACCTCATGACCTTCCAGGGGCGGTTCGCCGACTCCCTCATCGCCGAGCAGCTCGACCGGGTCTCCCTGTCGTTCCTCGCCGAGGATCTCGACATCCGCCGGGGCGGGGTCGCGGGCAACATCACCTTCGGCATGGCCGTTCTCGGCCTGACCCCCGTGCTCGTCGGCGCGGCGGGGGAGGACGTCAAGGACTACCGCTCGTGGCTCGAGCGTCACGGCGTCGACTGCGACAGCATGCACGTGAGCACCTCGCGACACACCGCTCGCTTCGTCTGTACGACGGATCAGGACGCCGCGCAGATCGCGACCTTCTACGCCGGTGCGATGAGCGAGGCCCGCGAGATCGAACTCGGCCCGGTCGCGCAGCGGTGCGGCGGTCTCGACCTCGTCGTCATCGCCCCGAACGACCCGCTCGCGATGGTCCGCCACACCCAGGAATGCCGGACCCGCGGCTTCGCCTTCGCCGCCGACCCCTCCCAGCAGCTCGCCTTCATGGACGGCGCCTCGATCCGCAAGCTCGTCGACGACGCGACCTACCTCTTCACGAACGAGTACGAGTCGCACCTCATCGAGCAGAAGACCGGCTGGAGCGCGGACGAGATCGCCGAGAAGGTGCAGACGCGCGTCATCACCCACAGCGAGGACGGGGCGACGATCACGACCCGCGGGCAGAGCCCGATCCACGTCGATGCGGTGCCGGCCACGCAGGTCGTGGACCCCACGGGAGTCGGCGACGCCTTCCGCGCCGGCTTCCTCGCCGGGCTCGCCTGGGGCCTGGGGCACGAGCGGTGCGGCCAGCTCGGCGCCCTCCTGGCGACCTACGTCATCGAGACCGTCGGCACGCAGGAGTACGAGGGCGCCCTGCCGGGCTACCACGACCGCTTCCGCAGCGCCTACGGCGACGAGGCGGCCGACGAGATCGCGACGCACCTGCCCGCCTTCCGTGGCTGAGGCGTCATCGACCTCGCCCGGCGCGCCGATGAGGTGTGGGCCCCGGTGGCCCGCACCCTCCTCGTGCCGGGCTCCGTGTCGGCGGCTCAGGATCTCATCGTCGTCGGGGGCGAGCTCGACCCGGATCTCGTCCTGTCCGCCTACCGGCACGGGCTGTTCCCCATGGGCACCGGGCGCAAGGGCGCCCCGCCGATGGGGTGGTGGTCCCCGGATCCGCGCGGCGTGCTCCTGCCCGGTGGGCTGCACGTCTCGCGCTCGCTGGCCCGCTCCCGTCGACGCTTCGAGGTGAGCCTGGACACCGACTTCGTCGGGGTCGTGCGGGCGTGTGCCGATCCGCGGCGGTCCGGGCGGTGGATCACCCCGGCGATCGTCGACACCTACACCGAGCTGCATGCCCGCGGCGTCGCGCACAGCATCGAGGTGCGCCGCGAGGGGGAGCTCGTCGGCGGCCTGTACGGGCTCGCGATCGGTGGGCTCTTCGCGGGGGAGTCGATGTTCCACCGGGAGCGCGACGCCTCCAAGGTCGCGCTCGCCGCGCTCGTCGACCTCGTGCTCCCACCCGACGCCTGCGCGAACGACGCCTCGAGCGTCGCGGCGCCGGGGACGCGCCTCATCGACGTCCAGTGGTCGACGCCGCATCTGGCCGGCCTCGGGGTCGTCGAGATGCGCCGCGAGGACTACCTGCGCCTCCTGGCTCAGGCCACGCAGACCCCGCCGTCGCCCGGCCTGGCGACACCCGGCCCGCTGCCTGCGGTGATGCCGCTCGCGGAACGACACGCCACGCCGTCACGTTGAGATGGCCCCCCCGGCTCCCCAGCGGGTGCGGAACAACTATGCTGACTCGCGAATGCACCTGCTGCTGCCTGCCGTAGCGGGGGAGACACAGCCGGCGTGACGGAGCCGGTCGGATCGATGGCTGATCGCCGTTGCGCGATCGAGACGGAAGGGTGCCACGTGCCTGTGCCACGAAAGAGTGCCGTACACGGGAAACGACGTCTGCTGTCGTCTCTCTCGGGAGTCGGCATCCTCGCCCTCGTCCTCGCGGGCTGCGGCGATGCCAACCACGGCGACCCCGCTCGCGGGTGGCTGCCCTACGGAGCGACCACCGGCGCCGACCGCGTCAGCGAGCTGTGGGTGGCCATGTGGATCGCCGCCTGGCTCGTCGGAGGCCTCGTATGGGGTCTGACGATCTACTGCATGATCAAGTTCCGCCGCAAGAAGGACGACGTCGGCCTGCCGCCGCAGCTGCGCTACAACGTGCCGATCGAGGTCCTCTACACCGTCATCCCGGTCATGATGGTCGGCGTCATCTTCTACTACACCCAGCGCGACGAGCGGGAGCTCCTCGCGAC
>CAKUSI010000519.1 GCA_934678955.1 uncultured Austwickia sp.
CCTCTGGACGAATCGGCTACGACCCTTCCTCGAGCGTCGTCTGGCTGCCATAGTTCGAATAGCGATTGGCACGGGTAGGCGTTCGAATTATGGCGCCCACTCCTGAGGATCTTTCCCTTCGAGTTACCGGCTTCGACGGCGACGCTCGGTACATCCAAGATGATCCCGGCGACGACGAGATGCGGACCGCGACCGAACGGGATGTCGATCGGCTCACCTACTCAAGCGAGCTACGCCGCTTGACGAGCGTCACACAAGTCGTTTCGCCACGAACCGATCAGCAAATTCACAATCGGCTTACCCACACCCTGAAGGTCGGGCAGCTCGGTCGTCGCATCGCGCAGCGCTTCTTGGATGCTGTGGTCGACGGAGACTTGGACGTAGCCGCAGTCGAGGCGGCGTGCCTCGCCCACGACTTGGGACATCCACCGTTTGGGCACGTCGGCGAACAGACGCTCGACCGGCTGTGCACCAACTCCGGCCTTAGCCGCTTCCCTGGTGTCACCTGGGAGCCGATCCCCGAAGGCTTCGAGGGGAACGCACAGAGCTTCAGAATTCTCACTCGACTGGCTAGACGAGGCCGCACGAAAGGGCTCGACCTCACAGTCCGTACCCTAAATGCTGCCGTGAAATATCCATGGAAGCGAGAAGGCGCTGGCTCTGTCACCCATCGACTGGTCCGACAACAACGGAAGCTGAACGCGAACTCGAAATGGTGCGTCTACCTCGACGACGAGCCTGTCTTCGGCCTGATTAGGAAACACCATACCGGCGGACACGTGTGGCCCTCACTAGAGGCCTCAATCGTAGCTGTTCAGGTAGCTGAGGCGGTGGGCTGCCAGGGGCAGCCTTCGGCTGCCGCGCGGAGCGCGGCGATGATCGAGACGCCCTGTTTGCGGGCTGTGTCGATGTAGCTGCGTAGGTCGAGGGCTCGCATTGCGCCGGGCACGGTGCGCCAGCCGCCGGTGATCTTCTGTTTGACCTTCACGGGTCGGATGTCGCGTTCGGCTTGGTTGTTGTCGAACGGCACCCGCAAATCGTGTGCGAATCTCAGCGCCGGTTCGCGGTCGCGGTCGAGGCGGTTGATGAGCGCTCCGATCGGGCCGAGCCCGGGGCGGCCGCGCCGCCCCGTCCGAGGTGGTGGCGGGTTCGCAAGCCAGCCTTCGCATACGAGTTCGTCGTAGAAGTGCTCGAAGCGGCGTAGGTCGTGGGCGTCGAGCTCGGTCTTCCCGGTGGCGCGTGCGTCGTCGGTGTAGATCTTGATCTCGCGCAGGAGCTCGGCCATTTCGTGCGCCCACGGCTGGTTGAAGTGCTCGGCGATTCCGTCGAGCTCGCGCAGGTGGTGTGCGCCGCACAATGCGTGCTCGCAGCTGGCGAAGCGGCGGTACGCGCCGAGTCCGTCATGCACAGCGACACCCTCGAAGCGGGGCAGGATCCCGATGTCGCGCATCGCGGCTTCGCCGCGTCGATCGTGCAGATCGAGATGCGTCAACGCGTCGGTGCTCGCGGTGTGCACCCACCAGAGCCGGCCGTCGACGCGAGCGCCGGTCTCATCAAAGTGTGCAACCGGCGCGTCGGCGATCAGATCGGCGATGCGCTCGACGCTCGGGATCACAGCGTCGCTCAAGCGCGCGACGCTGTCGGCCAGCCACCCGGTCGACACGTCAGCGCCGAGCAGGTCCCGCAGGGTCTGCCGCGCGCGCTCATACGGCACGTGCTGGTACGAGCACAGGTACGCCGCGGCAGCGCGAAGCCCAGGCCCATACTGCGCTGGCGCCGTTACACCCTCGGGGAACATGCCAGCGGTGACGTGCCCGCACGAGCACCTGCGCCGACGACTACGATGCTCGACCCAGTGCAGCCGCACCGGCGGCAGGTCTGCGACCTGCCGCGACTCGGTCTGCACCAGCGGCGCACCCAGCAGCGACTCCCCGCATGAGCCGCACGAATGCGGCTCATGCTCCACGACCTCATCTGGATCGGCGACCCGCATCAACCACGTGCCGTCGCTACCGGGCTGCTTGCCCGGCGAACGCGTACCGCGCTCGCGCGGCCGCGCCGGCCGCCTCGACAACCCATCCGACGACGGCGGCTTCGACGACGTCGAAGAATCCGACTTCAACCGAGCTTCCAGCTGCGAAATCCGAGCGGACTGCTCATCGATCCGCTCCGCCTGCTCCCGAACGACAAGCAGCAGGTCTGCGACCTGCTGCTTCAACTCGGCAATCTCGACATCGCGGGGATCCACCCCACCACTCTTCGAGTCCCCGAGTCACGATCCTTCTAATCGACCTGAATAGCTACGTTTCTGTGCAATATGAACGGTTTCGTGGGAATGAACCGGCGTACGCCCCGGCGCACCGCCTCCGTCACCCGATTCGCACCGGGCGCACCTTCGGGTAGCCGATCGGCAGCGCGAGCGTGCCGCTCGCGT
>CAKUSI010000520.1 GCA_934678955.1 uncultured Austwickia sp.
AGCGTGTCGCCCAGCCAGCCAGGACGTTGACCGGCGCGCCGCCGACCAAGGCAAAGGTTCAAAGCCGCGGTACTAGCACGGTTTGAGGTCCCGCTCCCATCCATCGACGAGCAGCGCCGGATCGCGGCGATCTTGGATCGGGTTGATTCCCTCCGTGAAGCGACTCGTAGGTCGTTGGACGAGATTGATCAGGTGTTATCCGCGCGGTTCGTGAGTCAGTTTGGAGGCGAGACCAGAACCCGCGCTCTCGGCGACGTTGCTTCCTTCTACGGAGGATCTTCACTGCCAAAGGGCGTCGTCTGGAGCGAACAGCGAGGCGGTTACATGCTCATGAAGGTGTCTGACATGAACGCGTCCGGCAACGAGTCACTGATCGTCGCAACCGCCGAATGGTCTGCACTCCCAGGCTCCCGCGCCTCCACTGTTCCGGAAGGGGCTGTCGTGTTGCCGAAGCGGGGTGCGGCCATCGCTACCAACAAGAAGCGGGTCCTCGCGCGGCCGGCGGTGTTGGATCCCAACTTGATGGGGGTCTTGCCTGACCCCGAAGCTCTGACGACCCAGTATCTGTTTGCTTGGTTTCAGCAGTTCGACCTGCGTTCGATCACGTCCGGCAGTTCCGTGCCCCAACTGAACAAGCAGGATCTTGCGCCGCTGCGGATTCCGGTGCCGACACTGAGGGATCAGGATGCGTTCGGCGTCCTCGTTGAGAAGGCCAACCGAGTGAGAGCAGGGCTTGGGGAGCGTCAAGCGCGGCTGGCCGCATTGGGCAGAACACTCGCTGGGCAGGCGTTCAGCGGAGGTCTCTGATGGCTGGCAAGCAACTGCGACTGTTCCTCGTCGACGGCACCCCCGGCGGGATCGCCATGCTGGAGATCGTCAACTGGGCCGGCCGGCTGGTGGCGGGTCCGCGGTCCGGCTTGGCGCAGCTGTTGTCCCGCGAAGATGAGTCGCGGCGTCCGGGTGTTTATCTGTTGATTGGTGACGACGAGACCGCGGTCGCGGGCACGCGGCTGTACGTGGGGGAGACCGACGAGACCGCGGGGCGGTTGAAGCCCATCACCACGAGGTGCGCGGCAAGGACTTCTGGACGCGGGTGGTGACGATTACGTCCAAGGACGACAACCTCACCAGGGGGCACACGCGCTACTTGGAGTCCCGACTGTGCGAGATCGCCGCTGCCGCCCAGCGGTGCACGCTGGAGAACGGGACGGCGCCGGCGCGTCCGCCGCTGCCGGAGGCGGACCAGTCCGACATGGAGACGTTCATTGAGTACGTGCAGATCGCGCTGCCTGTCCTGGGTGTGAACGTGCTGCGCAGCATCGCCACCCGCAAGCCGGAGCCGGTGAAGCCGGCGGACGAGTCCGTGTCCCCGGTGTTCGAGCTGAAGGTGCCGAAGCACGGGATCGACGCGCGGGCACAGCAGGTCGACGGGGAGTTCACCCTCTTGGAAGGTTCGCCGGTGGCGGCCGAGGTGCGGGTGAGCGAGCGGTACGCGGCGTCCACGGCGACGTCGTACAGCGCCTATAGGGCGATGCAGCAGCGGCTGGTCGACGACGGGTCCATCAGGATCGACGGAGCCAACGGCGTCCTGACGCGCAATGTGGTGTTCAGCTCGCCGTCCACCGCGGGGGCGATCGTGACCGGGCGCGCGTGCAACGGACGCCAGGCGTGGGCGACGGCGTCCGGTCAGACCTTCGGGGCGTGGGAGGAGCGTGAAGTCGGGTGATAGCTACGGACGGTCCATGGATGCGGATTTGAGCAATGATCAGAACCTGTGGATGGCTCTCGGCGAGGTGACGTGTAAGAGGCGTACCTCCCGAGCAAGATCGAAGCCCATGCTCAAGTTCGGATCGAGGTCGGCGTTGGCGCGCCGGCTCGGGAAGGTACGCCATGCTCAAGGTAGTCCACGAGGAGAACCAGTCCCAGCAGAACGTCCCGGCGGCCGTTGGTGGGTCGTTGCTCGACGAGCTCGCTCGCGATGGCGCACGGCAGATGCTTGCCGCGGCGCTGTTGGCCGAGGTCGCTGCCTACGTTGAGGCGAACGCTGGCGAGGTCGATGAGAACCGTCACCGGTTGGTGGTTCGCAACGGCTTCCACGACCCCCGTGAGGTCGCCACCGCGGCCGGGGCGGTGCCGGTGCGTGCGCCACGGGTCAATGACAAGCGCATCGACGAGGCGACCGGTGAGCGGAAGCGGTTCTCCTCGGCGATCCTGCCCGCGTGGGCCCGGAAGTCGCCGGGTGTGGCCGAGGTGCTTCCACTGCTCTACCTGCACGGGCTGTCCAGCGGTGACTTCGTGCCGGCGCTGGAGCAGTTCCTCGGCTCGACCGCTGGCCTGTCCCCGGCGACGGTCACCCGGCTCACTGCCCAGTGGCAAGACGACGCGAAGGCGTTCGGCAACC
>CAKUSI010000521.1 GCA_934678955.1 uncultured Austwickia sp.
CAGCGCGGCGAGCCGGCGTACATCCTCGGCGAAGCCGGCCGCGGAAAGCCGACCGGACAGCCGGGAGAACACCGGGCCCAGCCGCCCGGACACGCGGACGCGCTGAATGATGCGCGTCCCCTCGTCGCCGGGGGCGACCCACCACGAGAAGATCTGCTCGCCGCGACCGGGCTGGGGCTGGCGGATGACGACGGAGCGCTCGCCGACGGAAGCGGTGAACGGCCCCGCGGTGCGGCTGTGGACCGGGCCGAGCCAGCCGCGTGGCACGTAGTGTCCGTGCCCCGGATGGGTCGCGTCGGGTCCGTCGGTCAGGGTGACGGCGGCGAAGAAGTGATGCCAGTGGGGAAGCTCGGTGACATCACGCACGATCTCCCAGACGTCCCGCGGGGAGGCCGACATCGACTCCGTTTCGGTGGAGAGCCACATAGCGCCAGCCTAGGCCTACGGCGCGGTCGAGCGAAGGCGCGCCGGGCATCTCCGGCTAGACTCCGCAGCAGTTCGCACCCGCTAGAAGGACGACCACGTGAGCACCCAGATCCCCGATTCCGCCCCCGCTGCGGCCGATCAGGACGTGAGCGACTCCGGGAAGGGGTCCGGCGGCCGGGGGTTCTGGTGGGGCTGGTTGCAGCTGGTGGAGGCGCCGAAAGGTACGCCGTGGCACCGCCACCCGCGTGTCGCCCTCGCCCTCATCGTGGCCTCCACCGCGATCACGCTCTTCGTGGGGTTCCTGGGCCCGTCGATCATGACGCTGACGCTCGGGCCGCGCGACAGCCTGCTGCCGTCGTGGTATCTCCCGGGCCTCCTCAAGCCCAACCCCTGGATCATCGCGCTGCTGGGCTGGATGCTCGTGATCCTCGGCGCGGCCGGCACCTGGATCGCCCTGCGTGCGCTGGCGGTCGGCTGGCGGCCGGGGATCAAGAAGTTGTACGCCGGCGGCGTCGCCCTCAACCTCGCCACCATCCTCGTCCCACCGCTGACGTCGGCGGATGTGCTGATGTATGCGGCGTACGGCCGGCTCGCGAAGCTGGGCTTCGACCCCTATGTGACCTCGCCGGCCGAGGTCTTCCGCATGCAGTGGGACCAGGTGCTGCGTTGGACCGAGACGCCGTGGCAGGACACGGTCAATGTCTATGGGCCGCTGCTCTATTGGATGCAGTGGGCCGCCAACATGCTCGGCGGCGACAATATGCACGACATCGTGTTCTTCCTGCAGTTGTTCTGCTGCCTCTTCTTCATCGCCGCGTGCACCGTGGTGATCTGGATCGCCCGCGGTGACCATGCCCTGCAGGCCCGCGCGATCATCTGGACCCTCGCGAGCCCGGTGATGATCTGGGCCGTCGTCGCCGGTGCCCACAATGAGGCTGTCTCGATCTTCTTCTGCGTCCTGGCCTTCCTGTTCGTGCGCCAGCGCCCCTGGCTTGCCGGCCTGCTGGTCGGCATCGGCTGCACCGGCAAGGCGACGGTCGGGCTCTATGGCGTGGCGATCGCCTGGGCCTATCGCCGGGAGCTCAAGAAGTTCCTGGCCTTCATGATCGGTGCCGCGATCCCCAATGTGATCGTCTATCTGATCCTCTATCCGGCGGCCCTCGAGCTGGCCGCCAAGAACGCGTCCTATGTCGCGGGCTCGTCGTGGATCCATCCGGTCCGCCGCCTGCTGGAGCCGTTCCTGGCCGGCGATCTCGTGGCCAACATCGTCTCGGTCCTGGCCTGGGGTTCAGCGATCCTGATCGGCTGGATGCTGTCGCGCGTCCTGCCCTGGCGGTCGCTGCCCGGAGCAGCATCCGGGGTCGGCCCCGAGCGGGACCCCCTCGTCATCGCCGTCCGCACGACCGTCGTCATCGCGGCTGCCTGGGTGATCACGTCGGCCTATTCCCTGGCGTGGTATGACCTGATCTATTTCCTGCCGCTCGCGCTCCTCGGCCCGACCAAGCTCGACATGATCGCCCTGTTCCGGGTCGCGGTGCTCAACCTCGCCTATGTCCTGGGCCGGGTCACGTCGATGTCGGCCGTCATGGCCCAGACCAACCAGCGCATCCGCGAGGTGTTCTCGACCTCCGTGTCGATCGCCGTCATCGTGGCGGTCATTCTCTGGTGGCACGAGCACGGGCTCAAGATCGGCAGCCACACCAAGGCCGCCCATGCGGGCGACGAAACCGACGAACCGGCCGTGGCCTCCAGTTAGGCGTACGATCCCGCCATGCCCGCCGCACCACCGCGCCCGCCCCGCCCGGGGTGGTACGCCGATCCCCGCGGTGGCGATGATTTCCGTTGGTGGGACGGGGTCGGCTGGACGTCGTGGCTGGCCGATTCCGAGTACGCCCCCCGCCCGCGCGGGGACGTGCCTCGCGTGGTGCCGGTCCCGGCGCTGGCCCAGCCGCGGTCGCCGC
>CAKUSI010000522.1 GCA_934678955.1 uncultured Austwickia sp.
TGGGCGTTGACCTGTCCGGTGAGGTCGACCGTGATGCCGATCACGAGGGTGAGGATCAGGGCGATCAGCACGCCCCAGACCGTGACCGAGCCTCGTTCATCGCGATGCCTCATCATCGCCCCCTGAACACATCGAGCGGACTCGTGACCGTCGCGCTGACGACCCGGTCCGGCAGGCCCGGCAGTGCCAGCTCTGACAACTCCACCGTGCAGCTCACGGTCGCCGCGACACTGGCGGGCGTTCCCACCGGCTTGGAGAACCCCGAGGTGTCGAGCGTGACCGTCATGGACGCGCACGTCAGCCCCTGGTTGGCGAGGGTGGCGCGCGCTGCCGCCACCGCGGTGGTTTGCGCGGCACCCGCGGTGCGGGCGATGGACGCCGCGCGTGCGGCGTCCGCGGCCGCTTGCTGGACGCTTCCATGGGCGATCGCCACCCGACCGCCGGCCACGGCGAACAGCAGCAGGAGCATGAGCGCGGGCACCAACAAGACGAGTTCGATCGCCGCCGAACCGCGCTCATCGCCGGCCCAGCGCCGAGCCTCGAAGCTCGCGCTCCGGCATCGTCGGGACTCGTGAACGCGCGGCTTCATCGCGTGTACCTCTCGACCGGCAGGGTGGCCGAATGGGACACGGTCACATCCATGAACGGCACGAGCCGGACGCTGTGGCCGGTCACCGTCACGGCGGTGCTCGTCGCCGTCCTGTCGCCGGTCACGGTGACGCCGGTGAGCGTCGTCCCTCCCACGTCGGCGGCGAAGGACCTCGCGCTCGACAAGCCCGCCTCCAGGGAGGAGTTGAGCATCGCGGAGGTGCGGGCGCCCGACTGGGCGGATGCCAGGGCGATCGACCGGGCGTGGAACCACGTGCCGGCCTGGACGGCCAGGAACAGCACGGTGAGCACGATGGGAAGCGCGATCACCATCTCGACCGATGACGACCCGCGCTCACCTCGCATTCGCCACCTGCTGGCCCTGGACCGCCACATGGTCGTTTCCCTACCGGATCTCGCCGGCCTTGCCGACGACGTAGGCCTGGATGATCGCGGCGACGATCCCCACGATGGCGATGGCGAAGATCGCCCAGAGGACGTTCTGGATGGTCTCGGACATGCCGTCCTCGGCGAGCATTCGTTCGCGCTGCTTGGCCAGCCACGACTCGAGGTCGCGGCGCATGAGCTGGCTCTCCACGTACAGGTTGAGCATCATGATGGGGTTTCCTCTTCTGAAGGGGTTCTTCCTTTGGGGTCAGGTGTTGCTCATCAGGGTCATCAGGGATGGCCCCAGCAGGATGGCGATGAAGACGATCGCCAGCATGGTCGCAGGGATGGTGAGCCGCTCGGAGGCGGCGTTGGCACGGGCCTGCTCGTCGGTCAGGAGCGCCACTCGCAGCGCTCGGTTGTGTTCCCGTAGGGTTTGGTAGACGGGCATCGTCTGCTGCTCAGCCAGGGCCATGATGTTGGCCAGATCGTCGAGCTCCGGCAGGGCCAGTTCGTCGCCCATCGCGCGGAGCACGTCCCACGGTGGGCGGCCGTCGACGCTGGACTGGGTGAAGCCCTCCGCCAGTCGGTCGAAGACCCACTGGCCGCGGCCGACGCGCGCCGCGTTCTCCAGCGCCTGTCGGGGGCCGGAACCAGCGCGGCGTTCGAGGGCGACCAGGTCGATGAAGCCGGTCAAGACGTGGTTGAACTCGAGGCGGGCCGACTTCGCCTTGCCGTGGATGTCCAGGTTGGGCAGCAAGAACAGCGCGACGGCGCCGACCAGCGACGCGATCAACGGGACCGCGATCGGGAACCGCAAGCCGAACACGTTGAACAGCGTCGACAGCAGCGGCGGTGCGACCAGCCCGATGGCGGCCAGGATCAGCTTCTCGCCGTAGAAACTGGCCTCCGTCCGGCGCAGCAGCGCCAGCTCCTTGACCGGCGTCATCCACACCCACCTCGGCACCCAGCGCGCGACCCACGCACCCACCCGATCCTGGGCGCCCACGCCGCCCAGGAGGGCCGGAGCTGTCGGCACGCCGGTCAGCCGGTCCAGCGCGGGACCGAGCGCCGGCACGGTCGGAGCAAGCCACCACACCGCGCACAGGACGCTGGTGGCGAGCATCAGGCCGGTCAGGGCCGCGAGCTGCAGGCCAGTCATGACGGGTCTCCGGACGCCAACAGTCTGGGCAGCGGCTTAACCCGTGCCATCCGTCTCATGACCACGAGACCGACGACATAGAGCGAGAGGAGCACCGACAGGACGATCTGCCCCATCGGCGAGCGATACGGCTCCAGGTACTGGCCGGTGGCGGCCATCCCCACCAGGCACACACGGTGATCAGGGTGACGATCCGCGCGGTCTGGCGCGGCTTGCTGCGGTCGGCCTCCAGATGACGGCGGGCTGCGA
>CAKUSI010000523.1 GCA_934678955.1 uncultured Austwickia sp.
CTCGAGGACTGCTACGTCCTGATCAACTCGGGCAAGATCTCCAGCGTGCAGGACGTCCTGCCGCTGCTGGAGAAGGTCGCGACCGCCAAGAAGCCGCTGCTGGTCATCGCCGAGGACGTCGATGGCGAGGCCCTGTCCACCCTCGTGCTCAACCGGATGCGCGAGGTCCTCAAGGTCATCGCGGTGAAGGCGCCGGGCTTCGGCGACCGGCGCAAGGCGATGCTGCAGGACATCGCGATCCTCACGGGCGCGACGGTCATCAGCGAGGAGGTCGGCCTGCGTCTGGACGGCGCAGACCTCGACGCGCTGGGCCAGGCGCGGCGCGTGGTGTGCAGCAAGGACACCACGACGATCGTGGAGGGCGCCGGTGACGACGCCGAGGTCGAGGGCCGCGTCAACCAGATCAAGCAGGAGATCGAGCGCAGCGACTCCGACTGGGACCGCGAGAAGCTGCAGGAGCGGCTCGCGAAGCTGGCCGGCGGCGTGTGCGTCATCAAGGTCGGCGCCCACACCGAGGTGGAGCTGAAGGAGAAGAAGCACCGCATCGAGGACGCGATCTCGGCGACCCGCGCCGCGATCGAGGAGGGCATCGTCGCCGGCGGCGGCTCTGCCCTCATCCACGCCGCGTCGGCGGCGAGCGATCTCGACCTGGCGGGCGACGAGGCCACGGGTGCCGCGATCATCGTGAAGGCGACGGCCGAGCCGCTGCGCTGGATCGCCGAGAACGCGGGCATGGAGGGCTACGTCGCGGTCGCCAAGGTGCGCGACCTGGAGTCCGGCAAGGGCCTCAACGCCGCGACGGGCGAGTACGAGGACCTCTACCGGGCCGGCGTGATCGACCCGGTGAAGGTGACCCGCTCCGCGCTGCGCAACGCCGCGTCGATCGCGTCCATGGTGCTCACCACGGACACGCTCGTCGTGGAGAAGAAGGTCGAGGAGCCTGCGGCTGCCGGTGGCCACGGCCACGGGCACGGGCACTGACCAGGGCGGACAAGGTATGACGAAGGGCCGGGGCGCATCGCCCCGGCCCTTCCACATTCGTCGGCGGGGCTACGAGGCGCGGGCGATGCGGCGCTCGGTGACGTACATGGCCTCACGTTCGTCCTCGGTGAGAGCGCCCCACACCCCGTACGGCTCTCGAACGGTCAAGGCGTGCTCCCGGCACTCGCGCAGGACCGGACACTGTTGGCAGATGGTCTTGGCCCGCTCGTCGCGGCGGCGACGAGCGGCGCCGCGCTCTCCCTCCGGGTGGAAGAAGATGTCCGCACTCACGGTGCGACACAACCCCTGGAACTGCCACTCCCACCTCTGTGCCATGGGCCCGGGAAGCCGGGAGATCTCTGCCACGAAACGCCTCCTTGGTGCGTGCACCCGCCGCCCTGCACGGGTTGCCGACTGCCCTTGGGGCAGGCAAGTTTGAACTCAGCGTCCCGACCGGTCGCCACCCGGTCGCTCTGACGCGCCTTCGGCGAGGCAATACCCTGGTGCCCAGGCCCCAAACGTGCCGCAACACGACATACTGGAGGCTGACCGCGCGAGGGGGTGACGTACGGGTGCGATGCTGTCAGTGGGACCGGCGCCCTGTGCGACACACGGCGTGCGGCCGAGGGATTCGTGTCCGTTCGAACGTCGAGAGGGAAAGCCGAGCATCTTGACCTCTCCTGTTCGTGATCCGGGTCACACTGGACCGTCGGTAACGCCGTCGGTGGATACAACGATGGAACCAATACAGGCCCGGTCTGCCATGACCGAGCTCGCACTGAGAGCTCAACGGGGGGACGCTCGCGCGCGGGAGGAGTTGCTCGGAGACGTTCACAACCGGGCATTCCGCTACGCGAGAGCACGGCTTCATTCGTTTTCGCAAGCGGTATCTGCCGCGGAGGACGCAGCGCAGGAGGTGTGCATTGCGGTGTTGACGTCGTTGGCGCGCTACGACGATCGCGGACGCCCCTTTGAAGCGTTTGTGTACACGATCTGCGCGCACAAGGTCGCCGACGTGCAGCGGGGTGTGATTCGCTCGCCGCAACCGACCGACGTCATCCCGGAAAAGATGGACCCGAGTGCCGGCCCTGAGGACCAGGTGATCGGGCAGGACGAGGCCAGCAGGGCCTGGGCTCTGCTGAGTGAGCTCCCAGAGCGGGAGGGGGAATTGCTGACGTTGCGCTTGGCGGTCGGCCTCACGGCCGAGGAAACCGCGCAGGCGCTGGGGATGACGAACGGTGCGGTCCGCGTGGCCCAGCACCGGGCACTGGGGAAGCTGAGGAAGTTGATGGTGGCAAGGGGGGTGGAGCGCTGATGACGGAGGAGACTTTCGGTTCGGGTCCGCTCGACCCGCAGGCCGATGGCGGCATGTCGTCGTCGTGGGATCCCGAGCTGCC
>CAKUSI010000524.1 GCA_934678955.1 uncultured Austwickia sp.
CGGCTGAGGCGATCTTGGACAACATGTATTCGTACAGGTCGCCGTTGGTGTCGCGGTCGGCCATCGGGATGTCGTCGAGCATGTCGACGACCTTCGACAGCAGCGCCGGCGTGGGGATCGTGAAGCGGGCGTCCTTCATGTGCTCGCTGTACGTCGTGCCGTCGCCGAGCGAGCGCAGGAACGGGAAGACCTCGTCGGCGATGGTCTTGTGCATCACCTCGGGAGAGGCGTTCTTGAACTGGCCCCACCGCAGGTGTGCCTGACCGGGCAGGAACACCGGGCTCTCAACCTCGGTCTTGATGATCCGAGCCTTCTTCTCGGCGAGCGTCTGGATGTCGTCGAGGCGGCGGATGAAGAGTAGGTAGGTGATCTGCTCGATGACCTCTAGCGGGTTGCTGATGCCGCCGGACCAGAAGGCGTCCCAGATGCGGTCGATCTTGCTCTTCAGCTCACCCGTGATCACTGACGAAACCTTACTGACGGACCCGGCCGCTGACTGGGACATTCCTGGACTTCCTTCCGCCGTCCCGGCTTCTCCGGAGCAGCCGGGCAGGCTCTCAGGTGCCGCCGACACTTTCACCGCTCGGCCAGCTTGGTGACCGAGTCGCGTAGGGCATCTTCGCCGGCACGGACGTAGTGGTTGAGGACGGTGGTGAGCTTGTCCCCGAGGTACTGGGCCACGACCTCCCAGGGCTCGCCGAGCTCCTCGTGGAACCACTTGGTGGCGGCGTGGTGGCGGAGGTTGCGGTAGACGATCGTCCGCGGCCAAGCGTTGTCGGGGTCGTTCTCCTCGACCCACTTACGGACGCGGTGCCAGCGTTCGTTGTGCATCTCGGGCTTCACGGGCAGGCCGGTCACGGTGTCGACGAAGAGCCAGAGCTCGTCCTCGGGTGGCACCGGGTAGTTCCACCAGGCGAGGCTGCGGTCCTTCTCGCGAGCCGCGAGCGAGGCGCGTCGCTGCCGCTCCTCCTCCTGGGCATTGAGGACCTGCTGCAAGGACGCCTTCGAAGGCAGGCCGAGCAGTTCCTTGACGCGAGGGAGGAGCTCGTTGTGCATGAGGGACCTTGGCAGCGGCACCTCGTGGATCGTGTGGTTCTTCACCGGCCCGCGGAACCCGGCTGCGCCGCGGGGCGTGATCCAGGAGCCGTTGACGTGGACGTAGCCGTGGTCGAAGAACACGTCGATCGCGCGCAGCCCGTTCTGCTCGCCGAGTCGCAGGCCGCCGAAGCCGGCGACCCGGATCTTCGTGCCGAACAGCGGCAGGCGAGTCATCGGGGGATCGGCGCCCTCGGGCCCGCACAGCTTGTCGGCGGCAGCCGCCATCGCCTTTACCTGCCGAGTCTCGGGGCGAAGCCGCGGGTCGACGTACTGTGCCGTCGCTCCGTGGTGCACGGTCGCGCGCCCGATCTCGAGGCCGTCCAGGGGGTCGATCGAGCGGTCGAGCCAGCCCAGCCGCCACGCCAGCTTGCGCATCGCGGACAGCTGGCCGCGGAGGTCCTCGCGACCGCGTTGGGAGAACAGCGTCTTCGACCCCTTCTCCATCACCCGGCGGCTGTGCTCAACGCGCCACTTCGTCACCGGCACGTCCCCGATGGTCGGCAGGATGTGAGCGTTGAGGCGCGACTCGCGCTGTTCCATAGTCCGCGGCTGCTTGCCGCGCTCGATCGAGTCGCGCAGATACTCGTCGCCGCGCATTCGGATCGTCCGGGAGGCTCGACCGTCGGCGGCCACTGGCGTCGCCGACTCGGCCTGGGTGAAGATCCGGCGCGCCTCCTCCTCGGACGCCGCGCGCCGGAGCACCCGCTTCCACGGCTCGCCCTCGGCGGCCGGCGCCTTGAAGTACACCTGGTACTTGTTGCTGCCCGGTGCCGGTGCGTAGAGACGCACCCGCCACGACCGCGTGCTGCCGCCGAGCGTGCGCGGCTTGCCCTGCGCGAGCAGCTTCGGCTGAGAACGCGTCGCCACGAGACCTCCTACGCTGGAAGAACCATCGTACGCTGATTTCGTGCATCACTCTCGTGCATCACTCAGTAAGAAGTGATGCACGTGCCACTCGTCAGGAGTCACAGGAAATGGCCAACCGCCTCGCCTCGGCTACCAGCCCGTACCTGCTCCAACACGCGGAGAATCCCGTGGATTGGTGGGAGTGGGGGCCCGAAGCGTTCGCTGAGGCGAAGCGCCGTGATGCACCAATTCTGCTCTCCGTCGGGTACGCGGCCTGCCACTGGTGCCACGTGATGGCCCACGAGTCGTTCGAGGACGACGAGGTCGCCCGCCTGGTGAATCGCGACTTCGTCGCCATCAAGGTGGACCGCGAGGAGCGTCCAGACGTCGACGCCGTCTTCATGAAGGCCACCCAGGCGCTCACCGGCC
>CAKUSI010000525.1 GCA_934678955.1 uncultured Austwickia sp.
TGCGCCGGTGGGGCGTGCCGCAGGGCGGGGGCATCAAGGACGGGTATCGATGGCCCGCAACGACGGCGGACGGGCACTTCGCCGAACGCGGTTTCGCGAGCGGCTACGGGACGATTCGCCTCGACGGGGTCGCCGGGCGGCCAGGCGTGGGGATGGGCTCCCTGCTCGCGATCCCGGCGGACGTCGACCTCGACACGGTCGGCTTCGAGACCGCCGAGGGCGCGAAGCTGGGGTGGACGCACCAGAACTATGGGGCGTACGTGGTCGACAGCTCCGAGGATGACGGGCAGCACGACATTCACCTGCTGAACGTGGAGGCGCGGGCACTCGCGGAGTTCCCGGGCTTCGAGACGTCGGGTGACACGCCGTTCGGCCGCGACCTGACCCGGATCTTCACCCGCCTGGCCCTGGTGGAGAACAACGGCCCCTCGTCGGTAGGCGGCGGGGGCACCCCCCGCCAGTCCCCGGCCGGGCCGATCGCCAACTGAGTCAGTCGGCACGGCCGCGTCCCGCCCCTGCCTTCTCGGCGATCTGGCGCACCATCGCGCGCGTGTCGCTGGCCATGAGGCGGGGGTGCAGGGCTGCGCGCAGAGAGACGGTGCGCGTGCGGCGCAGCAGATGGGTGGAGATGAAGAACGTCGTGGCGTAGGCGAGGGACGAGGTGATCGCGGCGCCGACGATGCCCCACACGGGCAGGGTGGCGATCAGCCCGACGACGGTGACCACGATGCCCGCGATCTGGGCCATGCTGGCCCGTCCCGGCATGTCCAGCGCCTCCAGCCCCGCCGAGACGATCGTGTTGGCGCACCACAGCAGGACCCCTGGGAGGAGGAGCCACAGCGGGAGGACCGCGCCGTGGAAGTCCTCCCCGTAGACGAACGGCACCAGCCAGGGCGCGGTCACCGCGATGGCGAGGACCA
Source organism: uncultured Austwickia sp. (assembly GCA_934678955.1). Next base: position 921 of record CAKUSI010000525.1, read on the forward strand.
TCGCGAGGCCCCCCACCAGCGCCATGCGAAGCCCGCTCTCCACGACCGGGCCCATGGCGTGGCGCTCGGCGCGGCTCGCCACGGGGAACACGATCAGGCTCAGTCCCCCGAAGAAGCTCATCACGATGGAGGTGACGTTGACCGCGATCGAGTAGTAGCCGATGGCCGCAGCCGTGACGAAGGCCGGGAGCAGCATGACGTCCAGCCGCCCCGTGACCAGCTGTCCGAGGGCCACGCCCTGCAGGCGAAGCCCATACCGGATGCTCTCCCTCGAGACGTCCCAGCGAGGCCTGGACAGGCCCAGCTCGCGCACGAGGACCGTGGCAGTGATCAGGAACACGATCGCGAAGCTGGCCACCTGCCACAGCAGCACGGCGGTCACCGTGAACCGGTCCGTGACGGCCAGGACGACGAGCGCCAGCGCGTAAACCGCAGGTTGGGCGATGCGCGTCGCGTTGAGGAACCGGAACCGGTGGTAGGCCATGAGCAGGTCCCAGCACGTCTCCAGGCCGAGGACCAGCGGGATGCCGCACAAGAAGAGACGGGCGAGCTGCTGGGTCTCCTCGGTCTGCGCCGAGAAGCCGAGCGGGACGAGCAGCTGGGCCGCCAGCACGCCGAGCGCGCCGAGCAGGGGCACGCTCGCCAGGGCGGTCGTCAGTGTGGCGGCGTCGGTGAGCCGGCGCTTGGAGTGGTAGAACGCGAGGCCGTGGGTGAAGCTCAGGGACGACATCCAGGTCAGGGTCAGCAGCCACGTGGAGATGGCCGCCACTTCGCCTCGCCCGTCGGTGCCGAGGAGACGAGCGGTCAGGATGCCCGTGATCAGCGACAGGATGGCCATCCCGCCGCTCGTCGCGATCGAAGCGAGGAAGGTCCAGCCCAGGGCGCGGCGCGGGGATGGGGCCTCCGGGTCAGGCGTCGTCATCGACCGCTCGGTGCAGGAGGCGCGTCGCTTGGCCGGCCGGGTCCAGGCCGATCCGATCGGCGCACCGCGAACCACTTCGCGAGGGCGGCGATGCCGATCGTCAACAGCAACGCCGACAGGCCGGCAGTGGCGGCCATCCGCAGCTGATCCGAGCGTGTGGACAGTTCTTCCGTCGACACGGCCAGTCCCTCGACGACCTGACTGACGGAGCGCTCGGACACCTGGGCATCGGCCAGGGCGGACTGCGCCTGGGCCGCGCGCTCGTTGGCCTTCGTGCGATCCGTTTCGCGCGCCGCCTGCCAGAGGCCGGGGTCGGCCCCGTCGGGCGTGAGCCCGCTCGCGGTCTGGTCACGGAGCAGTTGCGTGCGCGCCGCCGTGGCGGCGGTCACCTCCATCTCCGCACGCTCCCGGGCTCGGGTCGTCATCTCCTGCAACGCGGCCGACACCCCGGCCCGAAGACCAGCAACGGCCGCCGGGTCCGAGGGCGCGGCGAAACGGACCGTCGAGTAT
>CAKUSI010000526.1 GCA_934678955.1 uncultured Austwickia sp.
GGATGAGGCCGGGGTTGGCCCGCAGCTTGTCGTACTGATCGGGAAACCGGTTCAGGGCGAAGATCGAGCCGGAGATGGTGTTCCGGGTGGTGTCGTTGCCGCCGATGATGAGCAAGGTGATGTTCGAGAAGTACTCGTCCATCGTGCAGTTGCGCGTCGCCTCGCCGTGCGCCAGCAGCGAGATCAGGTCGCCCTGCGGCGGGGCGTTCACCCGCGCGTTCCACAGGCGGATGAAGTAGTCGCGGCAGTCGGCCAGCGCGTCGCGCTGCTCCTGGTAGGTGGCGACCGGCCCGTGCCCCGGCGCGGTGGTCATGGTGTCCGACCAGAAGGTGAGCTTGCGGCGCTCGTCGAACGGGAAGTCGAACAGGGTCGCGAGCGTCATGGTGGTGAGCTCCTTCGACACCAGGTCCACCCAGTCGAAGGGCTCGCCGATCGGCAGGGAGTCGAGAATCACCCCCGCGCGCTCGCGAATCTGCGGGGCCATCTCGTGCAGCCGGGCCGGGGCGACCGCGGGGCTGACCGTCTTGCGCTGCACGTCATGGTCCGGCGGGTCCATGCCGATGAAGCTCGGCGCTCCTTGCCGCGCCAGCCGGAGCTGCGCCTCCGGGGGCAGGGCGCTGAGCTTGGGGTTGAGCGTGATGCCGCTGGCGGAGGAAAAGGCGCCATGGTTTGAATCCACGGCCACGATGTCGTTGTACTTGGTGATCGACCAGAAGGCCCCGTAATTGCTGTCGGGGGTGTAGTGCACCGGGTCTTCGGCGCGCAGGCGCTCGAAATAGGCCCAATGCGCATCGTCCCGGAAGGCCGAGGCCCTCGCCGGGTTCAACTCCTCGATCGGAACCTCGTATGCGCGCTGGCGTCCCAGCGCCTTGGCGTCCGCCAGGACGTCCGCATGACCTTCAGCCATCGTTTTCCTCCCTGACGCCTCGGCTCGCTGGAACGAGGCGTCCTGTAAGAGAGGCGACCCGAACCGTGTTCCGCAAGCGGCCGACCGTTGTCTCGGGCGGCGGCCTGGCCCAAGACTGTGCGTCGCATGAAGAACGCCCGGCCCGTCCCCCGCGTCGAAACCACCCGCAGCCGGGCCCTGGAGGTCGCCGGCGAACTGTTGGGCGAGGGCGGTGTCGACGCCGTGCAGTTGCGGGCCATCGCAACCCGGATCGGTTCGGGGGTCGCGACGATCTACCACCACTTCACCGACAAGGAGGCTCTGCTCGCAGCCCTCGCCCTGGAGGGGTTCGGCCGCCTGGTCGCCGACCTGGAGGCGGCGCTCGGGGACGCGCGTTTCCCCCGGCCGATCGATGCGGTTTCGTTCGCCTATCTGAGGTTCATGCGCAAGAATATGCGGCTGTACGCCCTGATGCGGTCCGGCGAGATGCTCGGGCAGCACCCCGACGTCCGGGCCGCCGAACACGAGGCGTTCAAGGTCTTCCGCCGCGGGGTCGAGGCCGACCCCCGCGTGCCGTCCGCCCGCGTGGACGAGGTCTCGCTGGTTTGTTGGGTCTTGGGCCGCGGCATCGCCGATGTGCTTCAGGCGAGCGCGGAGCCGGGAGGCGGAACACCGGATTTCGTCGTCGAACAGGTGCTGAGCGGCTTTTCGTTCCTCCTCTCCGACAAATTCTCCCCGCGTCGCTGAGGCATTTCCCGGCCGGGGAGGCATGGGGACGGGAGCTCGAAGCCCTTAACCAGGCTGAACCCTCGAACGGACGCTGACTGTTGAGGTCGCAAAATGGGCGCACAGGCGTTATGATGGTTTGCGAAAAGGTCTTCGAATGAGCACCAAACTCTCTCCCCTGGTCTCCGAGTTCGAGACCACTGATCAGGAAGCGAGCTACACCGCTTGGCTGCAAGCCAAGGTCGCGGCCAGCCTCGCCGATCCGCGTCCGGCCACTCCGCACGACGAGGTGATGGCGGAAATGGACGAACTGATCAGCCAGATCGAGACGGCGCGGCAAAGCTGACGTGCTGACTATCTTCTGGCGCGACTCCGCGCGCGACGACCTGCGCGAGATCATCCGCTACATCGCCAACGAGAACCCGGCTGCGGCGCGACGCATGAAAGGCTTGCTGGAAGCCTCGGTCCTGCCCGCGTCCGAACACCCCTACATGTACCGCGCCAGCGAGCGCGTCCCCGGCCTGCGGGAGATCATTGCTCACCCGAACTACATCATCTTCTATCGGGTCATGGCCAGCCGCATCGAAGTCGTCAACGTCGTCCACACCTATCGGGAGTTCCCGCCTCGCGAAGGGGCGTAGGAAGTCGTCCTTAGCCAGGCGGCGGAAGCCTTCGACATGATTGGCCGGGCCGAGATCGGTCCTGAGTGGGACGGCGGCGAGGTTGGTGCTATCAGGC
>CAKUSI010000527.1 GCA_934678955.1 uncultured Austwickia sp.
CGACACTTCGGTCGGGCGGCGGCGGCCTGCCACGTCAGCCAGCCCACCATGTCGACCCAGATCAAGAAGCTCGAGACGGAGCTCAAGGTGGCGCTCGTGGAGCGCGGCGCGCGTCAGGTCATGCTGACGCCCGCGGGGGTCGACGTCGTCGCCCGCGCCCGGGATCTGCTGGATGACGCCGAGCAGATCCGGCGCATCGCCCGGGCCAGCGCAGACCCGGAGTCCGGCACCCTGCGCCTCGGCCTCTTCCCGACCCTCGCCCCCTACCTCCTCCCGCACGTCGTCGGCCCCATCCGGGAGCGGTTCCCCCGGCTGGAGCTGCTGCTCGTGGAGGAGAAGAGCCCCGACCTCGTCGAGATGCTCAAGGGCGGCGCCCTCGACGCGGCGGTCCTCGCGATGCCGCTCGCCGAGGACTCCCTCACGACCACACCTCTCTTTCGGGAGGACTTCCTGCTCGCGTTGCCGAGCAGCCACCCGCTGGCGGCCGCCGGTGACCCGCTGCCGATGGACGCGCTGTCGGGCCAGGAGCTCCTGCTGCTGGAGGACGGCCACTGCCTGCGCGACCAGGCGCTCGCCGTGTGCTCGCTGGCGGGGGGCAAGGAGCGCAGCGGCTTCCGCGCCACCAGCCTGGAGACCCTCCGGCACATGGTCGCGACCGGCAGCGGCATCACGCTGCTGCCCGAGCTGTCGGTGAGCCCGCCGGTGACGCCCCACCCCGGCCTCGCGTTGCGCCGCCTGGAGCCTTCGCCGCACCGCGACCTCGCGCTGGTCCGCCGCGCCAGCCACGTGGACCCCTCGCTGATCGACGACCTCGCGGGGGTGCTCCGGCAGGCCGGCGAGATCCTGTCGCCCCAGCTGGTCTGAGCCCGCGCGTCTGCCACGGAGCGCTGGCCGGTCGCAGCGCGCGGTGGGTCTGCGACGGAGCGCTGGCCGGTCGCGGCGCGTGGATAGCGACGGCCTTCCGGGGTGCCCTGCGTCGGGCCTGGCACGGATGTCGGCTAAGTTGCCCCCGTGAGGTACGTACATCGGCGCGGGAGCGTCACCCTCAAGGGCGACCAGATCCCCGAGAAGACCGCTGACCAGCGCCTTCTCGACCCCTGCGCGGACACCGACTGGCTGCACACCGACCCCTGGCGGGTCATGCGGATCCAGGCGGAGTTCGTCGAAGGGTTCGGCGCGCTGGCGGAGATCGGCAACGCGGTCAGCGTCTTCGGGTCGGCCAGGATCGGGCCGGGGACCCCCGCGTACGAGGCGGGGGTGCAGCTGGGCCGGGAGCTCGTCGCGCGCGAGTACGCGGTCATCACCGGGGGAGGCCCCGGCCTCATGGAGGCGGTCAACCGGGGCGCGTACGACGCCGGCGGCGTGTCGGTCGGCCTGGGGATCGAGCTGCCCTTCGAGCAGGGCATGAACGAGTACGTCAACCTCGGCGTGCACTTCCGGTACTTCTTCGCCCGCAAGACGATGTTCGTCAAGTACGCCCGCGGGTTCGTGGTGCTCCCCGGCGGCTTCGGCACGTTCGACGAGCTGTTCGAGGCGCTGACCCTGGTCCAGACCCACAAGGTGACCTCGTTCCCGATCGTGCTGTTCGGGACGGAGTACTGGTCGGGGCTCGTCGACTGGCTTCGGACCAGCGCCGTCGGAGCGGGCACGATCGCGCCCGGCGACGTCGACCGCATGCACCTCACCGACGACGTCGTGGAGGCGGCCGACTTCATCCAGTCCTTCGGCACCGAGTGCCCAGCCCCGGCGGTTCCCCCCGCGTAACGGCCGGGGGTCGGGGTGGCGGAGGTCGGGGCGCCGCCCGCGCGTGGCACGATCGCCTTGTGATGGTCGTGCTGATCCTCCTCGTCGTCCTGCTCGCGGGCGCGCTCGCCGCGCTCGCCACCGGGCGCCTCGGCGGGGTCAGCGTCGCCATGGCACCCGCCCCGGAGCGCAGTGGCGCGGACGTCCTCCAGGGTGCTGGGATCACGGGTGAGGAACCGATGACCGGCGCGCACCTAGCCGCCGTACGCTTCGACCGCGCGCCGCGCGGTTACCGGATGGACCAGGTGGACGCGGTCCTGGACCGACTCGCCGAGGAGCTGGCGCACGGTCAGGAGACGATCGCCGCGCTGCGCCGGCAGCAGACCCACCCCGTCGAGCGGCCCGACGCCACGGACCCGTGGTCCGCGCCGGAGCCATCGATCGCCCAGCCGTCCGGGCAGTCCGACCCTCGCTCGTGAGCGCTCCCACGACCGCTCGGCGCTGGCCCGGCCGCGCGGCGTCGGCGAGCCCGGACCCGTCGGGCGGGAGGCGGGCCGCGTGGGAGAGCGGCCCGCGGTTCGTGGCGTGGGTGCTCGGGGCGTACGCG
>CAKUSI010000528.1 GCA_934678955.1 uncultured Austwickia sp.
ACGAAAAAGCCTCGGAAAAACCGAGGCTTGTGCAGTGCCCAGAGCCGGAATCGAACCAGCGACACGGGGATTTTCAACAGTTCAGGAGCGCCTCAAGAAGGCCTTGAAGCGTAAGATTTCCAGTGGTTAGGCGAGCAGCGGTGGTCAACGAAGGCCACCGAATGGCACCAGCGTCCACCTCCTGACACCGGGCGTGACACCCCGGCCCGTCGGGGTCGACCGGACCCCGTCCGCGCTCCGTTCCACCCACGCGGGTGCTGACGGCATCGGTGGTCCAACTCGTTCGCACGCGCAGGTCATGTCGGGTCGCCTATCGGGAGCGCTCCGGGCTCGCGGCCGAACACGCGCTTGGTGCAGCGCGCGAAGATCGCGTCGAACTCGGCCGTCAGCTCGGGCAGCCGAAGGTCCAGCTCGTCCCGCTTTCTCTCGTGCAGCAGGACGTCCAGCCGTCCCTCGCGCCATCGGGTCGAGGTCTTCTGGCGCAGGATGTCGATCGCGCTCTGGCCGCGGGTGCTCAGTGCGAGCAGCGCCTCGAAGTCTTCAATGGACGCGAACGTTACCGGCTCCACGCGCGAGTGCTGAAGCAGGCTCTCTTCCGCACAGCGACCGGCGGTCCAGCGGTAGAGGGCCGGGGAGTCGAGACCGATCTCGTAGGTCACGAGCACGGGATACACCTTGAGCGAGCGCTCCAAGCCGTGGTTCTCGTACAGCCCTTGGCGCAGCTTTGTGATCTTCGCATCGAGTCGTTGGATGGCACCGCCCCCGTGCTTCTGGCCATCCTCGCGCAGCATTCCTTTCGTCGAGAAGAGGAACTCGTCGAACCACTCGACCACCGCTCGTTGCGACTCCGCCCCTCGCATCGTCCGCTCAGGGATTGTGCTCGCCTTCACCGAGACGAACGCCACCTTGTCGGACTTGCGGATGATGACGTCCTCCACCTCATCGTCCGTCCCCCGACTCTCCGGAACGATGATGTCGTCGACCGAGTCCGGCTGCGCGATCAGCGCGACGTGCTGGCACCAGTCCTCGAACAGCTCGCCGAACGCGGGGGGCCATTCGGCGCTCTTCTTCCCCATCGCAGCCCGGTGCTTCCCCCACAGCCCACCCCGAAGGTGTTCCTGCACCATCGCTGGCGAGGTCGCTACGATCCGGCGATCCGGCAGCTCCACGAATGGCGTGCGATAGAACAGCGTGGGGCCGACCACGAGACCATCAGGGCGCTTCTGCTCGTCGAGCGCACGCCGCGCATCGGCGCGCGAGGTCGCAAGGCCGCGCAGGAAAGCTTCCCCACGAGCATCCTCGACGAGGCTGTCCCGCCACCATGTTGATGGATCGAGTATGGGTGGCTCGATGCCGCTCGCGTGCTCGGTCCCCCATCGCATCGAAAGCGTCACGACCGGCAGCACGAGCGTTTCCAGGTACTCATCGAGCGGCATTCCGAACGCCTCGCGCTGGAACTCCTCCCACGCCACGTCGTCTGGCCAGGTAGCTCCCCTCGCCGGGGGATGCCGCAGCATCTGATAGCAGCGGACGATGTGCCGCGCCGGATCCCGGCTACGGTTGAACCCCAGCGCTCTGACCGTGTCGGCAACGATCCGTTCGCGCCTCGCGAGGTCCTCGTCCCGGCCGGTCCGCCACTCGAAGGCGTAGTCGTTGGCGGCGATCAGCATCTCCGTGATCTCGCCGTCGGAGGGAGCCGGTCCGGTCTCCGCTCCGTATACCAACGCCAGTGCCTGCAAGAAGTAGATCGCGGCCTCGTTCGCCGCAGGTGGCACCGTGTCGAGTGACGACACGGCATTCCAGAGCATTCGGCCCCGCAGCGGCATCTTCGCCGGATCGGATCGGAGGAACAGGTCGGTCGTGTGGCTTCGGGCGAGCTTTCCCGCGGGGCCGCCGCCGTTCGCGACGATCGACGCGAGGACGCTCAGCCGCGTCAAGGTCTCGTCCCACGCGAACTTGCCCACGTACTCGATCAGCTCGGACGGGGTAGGCGGCGGCAGGTCGACGAGTGACGTGGCCAAGACAGGGCCGACGTGCTCTAAGGCGGCCGACCCCTTCCGTTTCGATCGTGACTGCCGCAATGCCAATTCCATCCGTTCCTAGGCGTTCCGATACCGTTCTGTACCACCGTTCGGCGCCTATCCGGTGCCGTGCTGGGTACCGCAGGCTCTGCGATTCCGGAGCCGGGTCGAGCCGGCTGGCGACATGGGCACGACCCCTCGCGGCCGAGTGGCACCCACCATCCCGTTGTCCCGAGTGGTGCCCAGCGGGATCGATCCCAGCTGGGCAGCGTCAGGCTGGCCCCGTTGGTGCGTCGCTCGGCCTTTCAGACAAACTGCTCCAGGT
>CAKUSI010000529.1 GCA_934678955.1 uncultured Austwickia sp.
GCGGAGGCGCTCGGCCTGCAGGCGCTGGACGAGAACGGCAAGCTCGTCACGGTGACGATGGGCTCGTACGGGATCGGCGTCTCCCGCGCGGTCGCCGCGATCGCCGAGGGCACGCTGGACGACATCGGCCTGTGCTGGCCGCGCCACATCGCCCCCGCGGACGTGCACCTGGTCGCGACGGGCAAGGACGAGGCGGTGTTCGAGGCGGCCGACGCGCTCGCGGCGGACCTCGCACGGTCGGGCCTGGACGTGCTGTATGACGACCGCCGCAAGGTGAGCCCCGGGGTGAAGTTCAAGGACGCCGAGCTGATCGGCGTCCCGACGATCGTGGTCCTGGGCCGCGGTGTGGCGGCCGACGTTCCGGTGGGGGAGATCAAGGACCGCCGCAGCGGCGAGCGCCGGGAGGTGCCCCTCACCGAGCTGGCGGAGGCCATCCGCGCCGAGGTCGCGGGCTGAGCCGAGTCCCTCCCGCATAGGGTGAATACGCGATACCAAGCCCGGATGTCCGCCCATCGACGGGGAATCCGCGCATCGACGGAAGGACTCCGATCCCCATGGCCCGCTTGGCCGGCATCGACCTGGAACTGTTCCCGCTGAACCTGGGAGGAAACCCCTTCGGGTGGACCTGCGACCAGGAGGCTTCGTTCGCGGTGCTGGACGCTTTCGTCGAGGCCGGCGGCAACTTCGTCGACACGGCCGACCTGTATTCGCTGTGGGTCCCTGGGAACTCCGGCGGCGAGTCGGAGGCCATCATCGGGGCGTGGCTGGCTGCCCGCGGGGGACGCGACCGGGTGGCGATCGCCACCAAGACCGGTGCTCCGGAGCTGGGCACCGGACTGGGGCGCCGCGCCGTGGAGACCGCGCTGGAACGGTCCCTGGAGCGACTGGGCACCGACTACGTCGACCTCTACTACGCCCACTTCGACGACCCGGACACCCCGATCACGGCGCAGGTCGAGACGTTCGGCGCGCTGTTGGCCTCCGGGAGGATCCGAGCGATCGGCCTGTCGAACTACGGTCCGCAGCGCCTGCGCGAATGGTGCGAGACCGCCCGAAGGCTCGGGGTGGCCGGCCCGACGGCGATCCAGCCCGAGTACCACCTGCTGGCCAGGAAGACGTACGAGCGTGAGATCGCCCCCGTGGCGCAGGAGTACGGCGTGGCCGTGCTGCCCTATCTCGCGTTGGCCTCGGGATTCCTCACGGGCAAGTACCGCTGCGCCGCCGACGTCGCCGACCGCGCTCGGGGTCACGCCGCGCAGCATTATCTGGACGCCGGCGGTCTGACCGTCGTCGACGCGCTGGCGCAGATCGCGTCGAGCCGCGGGGAGCAGATCGCGACGGTCGCGCTGGCCTGGCTGCTGGCCAAGGGCGCGGCAGCACCGATCGCGTCGGTGTCCCGCCCGGAGCAGCTGCCGGCGCTGATGGCCTGCGCGGATCTTACGCTGGCGTCGGACGAGGTGGCCGCGCTGGACGAGGCCTCGACCCCGTTCGCGTGAGCCGCACGGGTCACGTCAGCACCTTCGGGTGCATCCACCCGAACGCGAATCTGCCCGTCCGCGTTGTGCGTACGCCTCCGCGTTGTGCGGACGCGTCCGCGCTCTGCGTACGTCAGAGAGCCTCGGTGAGGACCCGAACGCGGCCGCCGCAGGCCATGTCCAGCGAGACGCCCTCGCGGCTCGACAGGTCGTACTCGTTCATCTCGACGTCGGACCCGTCCTCGAACATGCGCAGGCCCTGCTTGATCACCTCGGCCTCGACGGCGCCGCCGCCGACCGAACCGACGAGGGAGCCGTCGGGGTAGACGATCATCCGGCTGCCCGTGCCCCGAGGGGTCGACCCGGCGTGCCCGACGATCGTCGCCATGACCGCCTGCTGGTCCGGGTTGGCGGCGAGCTTGCCGATCGCGGTCGAGAGGACGCTGTCGAACACGAAGGCGTTGCGGGAGTGGCGTACCTGTACGAGCTCCGCACAGATCGAGACAGCCACTTCGGCGGGCAGATTGCCGCCGATCTTGATCCCGATGGGCGCGTGGATCGAGGCGATCTCCTCCTCCGTGAAGCCCTTCGCGAGCATTCGCTTGTTGACCGTGGCCTGCTTGGCTCGCGAGCCGATGATGCCCAGGTAGAGGTGCGGCAGTCGCAGGATCACCTCGGCGCACTCCTGGTCGCCGTGGTGGCCGGGCGTGGCCACGACGAAATAGGAGTTCTTGTAGTCGGGCAGGCCGAGCAGCGTCTCCGCGTACGGGCCGCAGATCAGGTGGTCGACGTCCGGGAACAGCACCGGGTCGGTGAACTCGGGACGGTCGTCGATGACCGTGACCTCGAAGTCGAGCAT
>CAKUSI010000530.1 GCA_934678955.1 uncultured Austwickia sp.
GCGTGGCTCGCGCTGGCCGCCGGTGCCGGCATCGCGTTGGTCACCACCGCATGGTTGGCGGGCCAGCGGCGGTTACCTGCATGATCGCGGCCGCCTGACCGACGAACTGGTCCCGCCCGTGGCGCCCAAGCTTGGTCCGTCCCAACCACCACGGCGTCGACGAACAACGAATTCCATCGCGCCAGCCCGCGACTGTTACCTCTTCGTGACCTTCCATGGGACTGGGAATCGGGTTTTCGTTCGGAAAGTGTCGGAGGTGGCTGGTTGAGTTTCAGGTATGGGTGATCTGGTGCTCGATTCGGTGGCCGCGGCGGCTGCGGCGCTGGATCATGCCCAGGCCCAGATCCGCGCGGGTGAGGTCACCTCGCTGGTGGCGATCCTCGCCCTGTGCGACTTGCACCGGGTGGACGACACCGTGTTGGTGTCCGGTGCGGAACGCTGGGTGCAAGGCGGTGCTGACGGCACACCTCATATTGGGGAGTTCGTGGCCGGTGAGGTCGCCGGCCTGCTCGGCGTCTCTGTGGGAGCAGCGTTCGAGCGGATCGCTGACACGTTGAACCTGCGCTTCCGGCACCCGATCGTGTGGCAACACGTCCTCGAAGGCAGCATTCGGGTGTGGGACGCCACCCGCGTCGCCCGCGCCGCCGTCGCGGCAGGCTTGGACCTGCACGCCTGCTGGCGGCTCGATGAGATGTGCGCCGCCGCGCTGGCGCACCAGCCGTGGCAGCGGGTGCGCAAGAACATCCACCGGTGGATCCTGCTGGCCGACCCAGACCGTGCTGCGGAGCGGGCTGCTGCCCGCAACGCTCAACGCCATGTCAGCTTGGGCACCATCACCGACGGCTGCGTCAACCTGTGGGCCCAACTCGACGCCGCCGACGGCCTGGCCCTGGACGAAGCACTCAACCAGATCGCCGACACCCTCAACACCGACGATGACGGCCAACTGGTGGATCGGCAGGAACGCCGCGCCACCGCCCTGGGCGTCATGGCCCGCCACGTCCTCGGCCAAGAACCCCTGCCATCGCGGGACGAGGACTGCAGCGGCGCGTCTGGTGGGGCGTCGAAGCGGAAGGCCGATGTGATCGTGCACCTCGACGGCACGGCCTTGGTCGACCCCACCACCGGTGTGGCCTCGATCGACCGGTGGGGACACGTCCTGCTCCCGCACCTGGAGGAGTTGTTGGCCGGCCACCAGATCCGGGTGCGTCCCGTCATCGGCGGTGCCGAGCTACCAGCCGTGGACGCCTACGAAGTCCCTGAGGCGATGTGGTTGGCCGTGCAAGCGCGGAACCCGGTGGATGTGTTCCCCTTCGGCAGCCGTGATGCGCGTTCCTGCCAGGCCGACCACACCATCGCCTTCGACCACCACAACAAGGCCGGTACCGGCCAGACCCGGCCGGGGAACCTGGGGCCGTTGTCGGGGTTCACCCACCGGTTGAAGACCCACGGCGGCTGGCAACTCGAACAACCCGCCCCCGGGTACTTCCGGTGGCGCTCACCCCTGGGCTACGAGTACGCCGTCACCCCGCACGGCACCACGATGATCAGCCGTCCGCCACCCCGCCAACGCGAATGGTGGCACCAAGAACCACCCGAGGAACCACCCGCCTGGGCCATCCACGAAGCCCACCATCGGCCTCCCGAAGACCGCCACCACCCCGCCGCCTGACCGCGACGGGGCCCGGGGTTGCGCCCCGAGTCAGCGCCCCAGCGCCAGCCGCCCCGCGGGCGTCATCCGTCCCTCCGCCTCGAGGCGGTCGGCGATGGCGAGGTTGCGGGCCGATGCGGTCCCGCGGGTCCGGCGCGGCGTGAACTTCTGCAGGTAGGAGGTCGCGTCGTGGGAGCGTCGCGTGCTCTCGCTCCAGCCGAAGGCGATGCCCGCCTCCAGCAGGTCGTGGAAGCCCACCGACGGGTGGGTGCTGCCCTTCTTCTGCAGTTGCACCCACACGCCGAGGTGCGTCGAACCGTGCTCGCGGAGCCAGTCCCACAACTCTGGCACGGTGGCGAAGCCGACCACCTCGAGTTCCTCCGTCATGGCTGCGGCGGGACGACGAGCGACAGCACCACGATGCCCACCCCCAGCAGCCCCAGGCACACGACGTCGACCAAGCGCCGACGCACTCCCAGCAACCCGACCCGGTCCGCGGGCAGGAACGCCCGCAGCAACGTGCCCACCACGAACGCGACACCGATCGTGAACGACCCGCGCTTCCAGTGCGACAGCCCCACCCAGGCGAGCCCGATCGAGACCCCGAGCAGCACGACGAACAGCGGCCACTGGCCGAGGATCAGTTGCCACCACGGGCGCGGCGGACG
>CAKUSI010000531.1 GCA_934678955.1 uncultured Austwickia sp.
AGTTCTGACCTGAGGCGAGGTACACGGTCTCGGCGCCCGTCGGGTAGGTGCGCTCCGACAGCAGGGCTGCCGTCTCGTAGCGGTTGTCCCCCGCGATCACGCTCGGTTCGACGCCGGTCTTCTTGAGTTCGTCGACCACAACCTGCCCCACAGCGGCATTGCCGCCGAGCACGACGATGCGCGCGGGCTTCAAGCGCTCCAGCTCGGTCTGGATCGGGGCAGGTACTGCGTCGGGGCGCACCAGGAGCACCGGCGAGTTCTGCTGGGCAGCCACCGCCCCGCCGGCCAGGGCATCGGCGTAGCCCTGGCCCGAAGCGACGTAGACGGTGCCGCCCGGCTTGGCGAAGTCGGCCGATATCCTGGCGGAGGTGTCGTAGCGGTTTTCACCCGCGAGGCGGGTGCTTTCAGCCTGGGCGGTGGTGGCGAGCCCCGCCACCAACAGGGTGGTCACCCCGACGGTGGCAACGGAGCAGCGAACAAGACGCTGTGCGCGCATGGGAACATCCCTCTCATATGGAGACCGGGGCAACTGCGCTCCGGCTAGGCACATCATGTCACGCCCACTCTCTGGCCCCCAGCGAAACGCACGGGAGTGGAGCAACCCAGTTCGCCCCAGCTGGGAGTGCAACACACCAATTCGTTGCGACGCACGTTGGCCACACCCCGGGCGGCTGCTTGCATCGGGACCCGAACAGGGGTTGAATAGAGGGCAAGGCGGGTCGGTCTCGATATTGTTTGGCGCTCCTCCTACGCCGCGGGGTCAAAGGACAGCATTCGCCTGAGCCTGTCTCTGGCGGAGCCGCGCCGGAGACGAACCAACAGGACACGGGCCGAAGCCAGTGTAGGCTACGGCCCGTGTTCGGTTGGTACAGGCGCTGGGGGTTGGGCGCCAAGCGTCTCGTCACCCGAGCCAGCACCCCCGCCTTCCGCCTCCGCAACCGGTGCGCGCTGGGCCGTCGGTATCGTGCCGCAGCCAGGACCGTTCACCCGTTCCCGCTCGCGCTCCCGTCAGGGCCGATCCTGGTGGTCCACCCCCACGTCGACGACGAGACCATCGCCTCCGGCGGCGTGCTGCTGGCCTGCGCCGCCCGGGGCACCCCCGTCGATCTCGTGTACACCACCGACAGCAGCGCCGGTGGCACGGCAGGGACGCCCCAAGAACGCGCTCGGCTCCGCAGGTCTGAGGCGGACCGGCTCGCCGAGGTCACCGGCATCCGGTCTGTCCGGGTCCTGTCCGGCGTGAACGAACGGCTCGAACAGACGGCCGACGTCGTGGCGAACGAACTCGCCGAGATCCTGACGCACGGGGACTACTCGGCGGTGTTCGTGGTCGGCCCCATCGATGCCCATCACGAGCATCGCACGTCTGCTGCCGTCATCAGCGCAGCACTTCTGGCCGCGGCCTACCCCGGCGATGTGCATGTGGGCGAGAACTCGACCCTGCTCCCGGTGCCGCTCGTGACACACGCTCTCGCCCTCGACCGCCACCGACTTCGGCAGCGTGACGAGCTGTTCGGCCTGTTCCGCTCCCAGCGCACGATGGGCTTCGAGGTGTTCCACGACCTGGCCCGCGCCAAGCGCCACCTCACGCCCGGCGCGTACGCCGCCGAGCTGTACCACAGCACGGACGCCGCGGGGTACGCCCGTCTGGTCGCCGCCGTGGGCGAGGTGGATGCTGATCGCTCCTTCCCCCATCGCATCGGCAACTCGTGGTCGCTGGCCCGGGCCCTGCGGCCCCTGGATCCGACCGTCGAGGCAACACTGCTGGAGGCTGCGCACGCCCGGTAGGGTCGCAGCATGGAAACCCGGGTGCTCACCGACTCGTCCATGCTCGGCGAGGCGGCTGACCGATGGCGGGCGCTGGGTGTCGCGCGTGAGGAGCTGCCCCACCAGAGCTCCTACGACTACGTGAGGGCGTGGGCCGACCCCATGCCGCCGGGGTCGCAGCTCTGCGTCGTCATCGCCGAGGACCACGACCAACTGGTCGGCGCCCTGCCCCTGGCCGTCGTCCCGCGGCACGTCGGCCCCTTGCGCTGGCGCGAGCTCGTGTTCGTCCACGAGGGGGATCATCGGGACGTGGTCGTCGACGATCATCGGGTTTCAGCCAGCACCACCGTGAAGGCGCTGCTCGCGGCGGCGCTGGACCATGCCCGGGGCGTGCAGCGGGTGAACCTGCGCTACCTGCCCGCCGGTTCGCACCTGGTGCACCACCTGCTGCGCTCGGCTGACCACAACCGCCACGTGCGGCCCCTGGTTGAGATCCCCCGCGTGCAGCTCTCCGCCTTCGACGGCTTCGCCGCCTA
>CAKUSI010000532.1 GCA_934678955.1 uncultured Austwickia sp.
GGCTCCTCGCCGACGCGGACGCCGGAGCTCTCCCGTCGCTGGCGACCGCGACCCAGGACTGGTGTGACGACATCCGTGCCGTGATCGTCGTGCGACTGCGTGCCGACGAACCAGACGCCGACCTCGACATCGCAGACGCGGCAGCACGGTTCCTCGCGCCGGAGTTCGCCGCTCTCGCGGAGGAACTGCTTACCGCGGCTCTCGGCCGGGGCCTGCTCCATCTACCGAAGTTCGCTCTGCCCGAGACGGCCGAAGAGCGGTAGTCTGGCCTCATCACAATTCCATACGTACTAGTCCGGTCTTTGATCTGCAAGAGGCGTGTCGTCTGGATCAGGGTGGCGGTGGAGGGCAGTAATTCGCTCCGGCGTCTGCGTTTGGGGAAGTGCTGCGCACCTACCTGGCATGAGGACTGAAGATCGGCATCTGCGCCTTCGGGTGACACGGCGACATGAGCCTGATCGACGCAAGCTCATCGAATGGGTGCTGAGCATCGCCGAGACCCGGCACCGCGCCTGGCTGAACGGCGAGCCAGACCCCTACAGGCTCCCCGTCCCCGAGAGCGTCCGTCAGATCGCGAACCCGGAACACGGTCCCGCAAGATTTGCGGGACCGTCCGACAGCACCGATGAGTCAGAGACGTAAGCAACGGAAGGGAGGCCCACCATGAGCACCGCGACACTCGACACCAAGACGTCCGAACACGCCGCCGACGCGCCCGTGCTGCTCGCCGTGTCCTACCTGCGTGTCTCGACGCGGGAGCAGGCCGAGCGCGGCGGCACCGACGAAGGCTTCTCGATCCCAGCCCAGCGCGAAGCGAACCAGCGGAAGGCCGCCGAGGTGGGTGCGCGGGTCGTGCGCGAGTTTATCGACGCCGGGGAGTCGGCACGGTCTGCGGATCGTGGCGGGTTGCAGGACATGCTGGCGTTCATCGCCGCCAGCCCCGTCACGTTGTGCATCGTGCATAAGCTCGACCGGCTCGCCCGTAACCGCGCCGATGACGTGAAGATTCACGAAGCCCTCATCAACGCCGGAGTCACCCTCGTCTCGGCAACGGAGTCCATCGACCAGACCCCTTCGGGGATGCTCGTGCACGGCATCATGTCCTCCATTGCCGAGTTCTACTCTCGGAACCTCGCCACCGAAGTCGCCAAGGGGCTCACACAGAAGGTCGCTCAGGGCGGCACCCCGGGACGCGCACCCATCGGCTACCTGAACGTCCGCCGCACCGACGACGCTGGTCGCGAGGTACGCACGGTCGAGGTCGATCCCGAGCGCGCACCGCTGATCGCGTGGGCATTCGAACAGTACGCAGGCGGAGACACCTCTGTGACAGCGCTGCTGCGCGACCTCACCGCGCGAGGCCTGCTGTCCGTGCCGTCACCGAAGCGTCCATCCAGGCCGCTCGGGAAGAACGCCCTCTACCGCGTGCTGACGAACCCGTACTACGCGGGAGCGATCCGCTACAAGGGCGCGCTCCATCCCGGCTCGCACAAGCCCATTGTGGGGCCCGCGCTCTTCGACCAAGTGCAATCACTGTTGAAGGCGCGCAACGCCCACTCAACCCGGCACGTCCAGCACGCGCACCACCTGAAAGGGCTGCTGCACTGCGGTGCTTGCGGGTCGAGGATGCTGCTGGACTTCGCGACCAACCCGCGTGGCACGACCTACGCCTACTTCGTCTGTTCCGGCAGGGCCGCGAAGCGCACGACCTGCACTCGACGGGCGGTGCCCGTGCAGGTTGCGGAGCGGCTGGTCGAGGACTCCTACGCCAGCATCACGATCAGCGAAGCCGACTACCGGCACCTGGCCGCCGAGGTCGACGCCGCGTTTGACGAGCGCGGCGCGGGCAAGGATCGGGAGTTCGCTGACCTCACGGCGAACCGGGCGCGGCTCGAAGCCGAGAGCGACAAGCTACTCGCCGCGCACTTCGCCGACGCCATCGACCTACCCACGCTCAAACGACACCAAGACCGCATCCGGGCCGGGCTTGCGGACATCGATCAGCGCCTGCGCGAGCACGACGAGCAGCACGTCGGCGGTCGGGCGTTCCTCCACGACAGCCTGCGGCTCCTCACCGACGCGCACCGCGCCTATGCCCAATCCGACGACGGGAGCAGGAGACTGGCAAACCAGGCGTTCTACACACGATTGGAGATCACCGAGGACGAGCAGCTACGTCCGCGCCTCGCCGAGCCGTTCACGACCATCGTTCGAGAGACGACCGGAGGCAAGGAAGCCAAACGGGAACACTCCACATCTTCCGATGTCGCGTGTTCC
>CAKUSI010000533.1 GCA_934678955.1 uncultured Austwickia sp.
AGGCGGTTGCGCCCTTGAGTGCGGCTGACGAACAGCCCGGCCTCGTCGAGGCGGATCACCTCGCGGTGCAGCGTTGTCAGCGGCACGGCCAGTCGCGTGGCCATCTCGGTCACGCCGTACTCCTGCTCGGGGTGCAGCAGGAGCCACATCAGCAGCTCTGCCTGATGCTGCGACCGGAACAGCGGCATCAGAGCCGGCCCATCACTACGCATAACTGGAAGATATCTCCCGATTATAGGTAGAGTCAAGGATGGCGGCACTTCGCGGACTCGCCTGTCAGTCTCGATCACTCGTCACCGACCGGCTCGAATCCCAGCTTCTCGGAGCACGACGGGCAGAGCGTCTTGTACCAACCGTGCTTGCCTCGCCGCGAGAGTCGACCAGGCTGACCGCAGCACTCGCAGATCTCGTAGGAGCTGGCCTCGGCTTCGTGGATCAGATCGTAGAACCGCTTCGAGGTCTCCTCATCCACGTCGCCCGGGTTGGCGTAGTAACGAAGGCCGCCGAACTTCTCCTTCACCTGGCTGATCGTGTAGTCCGGCGACAGGCGCTTGAGCTTCTCTTCCAGCTCGGCGATCAGCGGGCGCCAGCCGTCGTCGCACTCGAACCAGGCGCCGGACTCGTCGCCGGGGGTCTCCTGATTCGGATCTGTCTCATCGTTCATCGTTGCTCCTTCCCATCCGGTCGACCCGAACTCGACGCTACGGACGAGGTCCGACAGCGGCCCACTCGATTACTCGTCGTCAGGGCGGGCGAACGCCTGATCGAGCAGTTCGGCGGTCAGCGGGTTCACCTGCTCATTGCGCTGGATGTAGTGCTCGATCGTGACCTTGGAGTCGCTGTGTCCGAGCAGTTCAGAGGCAAGGTTCAAGCTGGCCTGCTCGTTGATCACCGTCGCGACGGTGCGGCGGAACATGTGCGGAGTGACGCCCTCGATGCCGGCATCGCCGAGAACCTTCCTCAGTTGGCGCCGCACGTTGGCTGTGGTCAGCGGCGTGCCCTCACGGCTGCGGAAGACGAGCGCGTCCGACGAGTGGTCGGCCATGATCGCGAGCCGACGGCGGAGCGCCTCGGCGGTGAAGGACGGCAAGGCGATCACCCGGTTCGAGCGGTCGGTCTTCGGGTGCTCCTGGCGGTAGGTCCCGACACCGCGCTCGGAGATCACCGTTCCGCAGATTCGCAGCGTGGCCGGCGTCGTCGTCAGGTCCAGGTCGCGGCGGCGGATCGCGAGGACCTCTCCGATGCGCGCTGAGGTGCCGAGCATGACCTCGACGATCTGGCCGAGCTGGCCGTCGGGATTCGGCCCGGACGCCCCGCGGGTCAGCTCCCAGACCCTGATCACCGCCCGGATCGCGTTGACCTCGGACGCGGTCAGCGCGTGCGGCGTCCGTTTCGGCTTGTGGAGCCGGGAAACATGGTCGATCGGATTGCGCACCAACACCTCGTGCCGGACCGCAAGTGCGAACGACTGCCGCAACACCGTCCTCGCCCGCTTGGCCGACGAATACGACCCGCTACCGAGTTGCTTGAGCAGGGCATCGCAGCGGGCGACGCCGATCTCGCGCAGGGTGAAGCCCTTGAACGCCGGCAGGACCAGGCGGCGCATGTCGCGCTCGTAGTTGAACCGGGTCGCAGGCGCGATCCGTCCCTCCAGGTCGAGGTCGGCGAGCCAGTAGTCGACCAGCGCCGGAAACGGGCTGTCCGGAGTGAGTGTGGTGTCGACCGGCTGGAAGGCGTCGCGCTGGGTGAGCTTCTTCTTCAACGCCACCTCGGCCGCAGGCCTCGACGACGCCGTCGCCTGCACAAGCCGGGTCTGGCCGTCCCAGTCCCGGAAGCGGGTGCGCGCCTCGACCTTGCCCTTGCCGCGCGAGATGAAGGCGATCTCGCCGTACCCACCGATGGGGATCCGCGGCCTACTCATGGCCGCCCTCTTCGTGGTGCTCCTCGAGCCACTCCTGCACGTCGCTGACCGCGAACCGCAGGTGCTTGCCGAGCTTGAAGGCTCGCGGCGCCCGGCCGGACAGCCGCCAGTCGTAGATCGTCTGCACGGGGACACCGAGGTAGTCGGCGAGCTCCTCGACCCCGATCAGGGGCTCGAGCCCCAGCTTCGTCGTACTCATGCCGAGTAGGTGAGCCACGGCTGCCGAGGAAGCCCGAAGCGACCGGAACCAACGGCGCCGGCGCCCGACTGGGCGACGCTGCGCACCTGTCAATGTGATGGGTAAACGATGGGATCGCATCTCGCCCCCAAAGCGAAAGTCCAGGTCAACCATGGGC
>CAKUSI010000534.1 GCA_934678955.1 uncultured Austwickia sp.
GATTGGCCGCGCATGATCTGGCTGGCCTGGACCTGGTTCGCGGCCGTTCGCCCCGCCTGCTGGGCGAGGTCGTGCGCACGCTGTTGGGCGTTGACCTGTCCGGTGAGGTCGACGGTGATGCCGATGACAAGGGTGAGGATCAGGGCGATCAGTACGCCCCAGACCGTGACCGAGCCTCGTTCGTCGCGCTGCCGCATCATCGCCCCCTGAACACATCGAGCGGACTGGTGACCGTCGCGCTGACGACCCGGTCCGGCAGGCCGGGCAGTGCCAACTCTGACAACTTCACGGTGCAACTCACCGAGGCCGCGACGCTGGCGGCCGTGCCCACCGGCCTGGAGAACCCGGAGGTGTCGAGGGTGACCGTCATGGACGCGCACGTCAGTCCCTGGTTGGCGAGGGTGGCTCGGGCCGCAGCCCCGGCCGACGTCTGGGCCGAGCCTGCGGTGCGGGCGATCGACGCTGCGCGTGCGGCGTCCGCGGCTGCTTGCTGGACGCTCCCGTGGGCGATGGCCACCCGGCCGCCGGCCACGGCGAACATGAGCAGGAGCATGAGCGCCGGCACCAAGAGGACCAGTTCGATCGCCGCCGAGCCGCGCTCATCGGCGGCGGTCTTCCAGCCCCGAGCCTTGGGCCTCCCGAGCCTGAAGCGTCGGGATTCGTGAACTCGAGGCTTCATCGCGTGTACCTCTCGACCGGCAGGGTGGCCGACTGGGACACGGTCACGTCCATGAACGGCACGAGCCGGACGCTGTGGCCGGTCACCGTCACGGTGGTGCTGGTCGCCGTCCTGTCGCCGGTGACGGTCACGCCGGTCAGCGTCGTCCCTCCCACGTCGGCGGCGAAGGATCTCGCGCTCGACAACCCGGCCTCCAGGGTGGAGTTGAGCATCGCCGAGGTGCGGGCGCCCGACTGGGCGGACGCCAGGGCGATCGAGCGGGCGTGGAACCAGGTGCCGGCCTGGACGGCCAGGAACAGCACGGTGAGCACGAGCGGGAGCGCGATCACCATCTCGATCGATGACGAGCCGCGCTCCCCTCGCTTCGCCGACTGCTTGGTCCTGGACCGCCGCATGGTCGTCGCCTATCGGATCTCGTTGGCCTTGCTGACGATGTAGGCCTGGATGATCGCGGCGACGATCCCCACGATCGCGATGGCGAAGATCGCCCAGAGCACGTTCTGGATGGTCTCCGACATGCCGTCCTCGGCGAGCATCCGCTTGCGTTGCTTGGCGAGCCACGACTCGAGGTCGCGGCGCATGAGCTGGCTCTCCACGTACAGGTTGAGCATCATGGTGGGGTTTCCTCTCCTGAAGGGGTTCTTCCTTGGGGGTCAGGTGTTGCTCATGAGGGTCATCAGGGATGGCCCCAGCAGGATGGCGATGAAGACGATCGCCAGCATGGTCGCAGGGATGGTGAGCCGTTCGGAGGCGGCGTTCGCCCGGGCCTGCTCGTCGGTGAGGAGCGCCACGCGCAGCGCTCGGTTGTGTTCCCGGAGGGTCTGGTAGACGGGCATGGTCTGCTGCTCGGCCAGCGCCATGATGTTGGCCAGGTCGTCGAGCTCGGGCAGGGCCAGTTCGTCGCCCATCGCGCGGAGGACGTCCCACGGTGGGCGTCCGTCGACGCTGGACTGGGTGAAGCCCTCCGCCAGGCGGTCGAAGACCCACTGGCCGCGGCCGACGCGGCCCGCGTTCTCCAGTGCCTGTCGGGGGCCGGAACCGGCGCGGCGTTCGAGGGCGACCAGGTCGATGAAGCCGGTCAGCACGTGGTTGAACTCGAGGCGGGCCGCTTTCGCCTTGCCGTGGATGTCCAGGTTGGGCAGCAGGAACAGCCCGACGGCGCCGACCAGCGACGCGATCAGCGGGACCGCGATCGGGAACCGCAAGCCGAACACGTTGAACAGCGTCGACAGCAGCGGGGGTGCGACCAGCCCGATGGCGGCCAAGATCAGCTTCTCGCCGTAGAAGCTGGCCTCCGTCCGGCGCAGCAGCGCCAGCTTCTTGACCGGCGTCATCCACACCCACCTCGGCACCCAACGCGCGACCCACGCACCCACCCGATCCTGGGCGTCCACGCCGCCCAGGAGGGCCGGAGCGGCAGGCACGCCGGTCAGCCGGTCCAGCGCGGGACCGAGCGCCGGGACGGTCGGAGCGAGCCACCACACCGCGCACAGGACGCTCGTGGCAAGCATCAGGCCCGTCAGGGCCGCGAGCTGCAGGCCGGTCATGACGGGTCTCCGGACGCCAACAGTCTGGGCAGCGGCTTGACCCGGGCC
>CAKUSI010000535.1 GCA_934678955.1 uncultured Austwickia sp.
CTCGCCAAAGACGTGCTCGCCGTCCATGGCGGGAAAACGCGGCAGGCGTCGACGCGGCTCGCCCTGCTCGCGCTTGGCTGCTTGGCCTTCCTCCTGATTGCAGTACTCGGATTCCAGCGCCGCGATCTTCGGGTCTAGCGGCCGGGCTAGCCCTCACGGCAATGCGCTCCTCCACCACGCACGGTCCCATCGCGCAGCTCGTCGGGCCGGTCGGGTTGTTTGAGGGGCCGGTCCTGGCTTGGCTGGCGCGAAGTCTTGACCAATGAGCAAAGGTCTGCCTAGGCAGGCCTGCGAGCCACCCGCGGCATGGGGAAGCCTCACGTTTTGTCAGACAGACGCGCTGCTCCGATCGCCTCCGCAACTATCGCCCAGCGGGCGCCTGTTGTCTGGTGCGGGCTTGCATGGCAGTCACCACTGGGGAGGATGATCGTCTTGGAGTCGCGGCGCGAGGAGGTTTGGCGTGTCTGAGGTTCGGCCGGCAAGGATGTTCCTGGCGACCCTGGGTAGTCGCGGTGACGTGGAGCCGTTCCTGTGCCTGGCTCGGGCCGCGCGGGACGCGGGCCACCAGGTCAGGCTCGCCGTCCCCGATTCCGCGGAGATCGACACCCGCGGGCTGGGTCAAGTCCCCGGAGGTGGTGTAGCGGTGATCCTTCGGTTTGTTGGTCAGAAGGGTGGTTCGTCTCCGTTCTGGAGCAGGTTGGGGAGTTCGTGGTCGGGATGGCTGCCGCGGTAGCAGCGCCAGCCGCTGTTGGGGTCGAGGAAGTCGTCGGGCCAGGGGGCTGGGATGCCTCGTTCGTCCCACCAGCCGGTTTCGTAGCCGGCGGCGAGAGCGCGGAGGTAGTCGGCCTGGCTGTGGCCGGGGCCGTGGATGTCGCGGAGTCGGGTCATGCGATGGCCTCCAGTTCGAGTTGGGTGGCGGGCTTCAGCTCGCCGCTGGCAGTGGTGGTGCGGGCTCGGGCGAGGATGTCGAGGCCGAGGTAGCGGCGGGCTTCGGCCCATTCGTCGTGTTGCTCGGCCAGGACGGCGCCGACGAGGCGGGTGATGGCGTCGCGGTCGGGGAAGATGCCGACCACGTCGGTGCGGCGCCGGATTTCGCGGTTCAGCCGCTCGTTTGGGTTGTTCGACCAGATCTGGCGCCAGATCTCCTTGGGGAAGCTGGTGAAGGCGAGGATGTCGGCGCGAGCGTGGTCGAGGTGGTCGGCGACGGCGGGGAGCTTGTCGTGCAGGGCGTCGAGGATCCGGTCGTATTGGGCGTGCACGGCGTCGGTGTCGGGTTGGTCGTAGACGCTGTGCAGAAGGGCTTTGACCCAGCCCCAGCTGCTCTTGGGTGTGACGGCCATCAGGTTCGCGGCGTAGTGGGTGCGGCAGCGTTGCCAGGTGGCGCCGGGCAGGTTCGCCGCGATGGCCTCGACCAGGCCGGCGTGGGCGTCGGAAGTGACCAGCAGCACGCCGGACAGGCCGCGGGCGACGAGGTCGGCGAAGAAGCTGTTCCATGCCTGTTTGGTTTCGCTGGTGGCGACCCGGACGCCGAGGACTTCGCGGTGGCCATCGGCGTTCACCCCGGTCGCCACGAGGACGACGGCGTTCACGACGCGGCCGTTCTCGCGGACCTTCATCGTCAACGCGTCCGCCGCGACGAAGGTGAACGGTCCCGCCTCATGCAGCGGCCGGGTCCGGAACGCGGTCACCTGCTGGTCGAGGTCGGTGGCCATCCGTGACACCTGCGACTTCGACAGCGAGGTGATCCCCAGGGTCTGCACGAGCTTGTCCATGCGGCGGGTCGAGACCCCGAGCAGGTAGCAGGTCGCCACCACCGAGATCAGCGCCGATTCGGCCCGCTTGCGGCGTTCCAGCAGCCAGTCGGGAAAGTAGGAGCCCTGCCGTAGTTTCGGGATCGCGACATCGATCGTGCCGGCCCGGGTATCGAGCTCGCGATGCCGGTAGCCGTTGCGCTGGTTCGTCCGCTCGGGGCTGGCCTGGCCCCACTCGGCGCCACACACCGCGTCGGCCTCGGCCGACAACAACGCGTTGATCACCGTGCCCAGCAGGTGCCGCATCAGGTCCGGCGACGCGTCGCCGACTGCTTGGCCCAACAAGCGGGCAGGGTCGATGATGTGAGGAGCGGTCATCGTGATAGTTCCTTTCGAGAGTGCTGTGAAGAGGTTTCACTCGAAGGATCACGCGGTGACCGCGCTCACGCCCCCCGACATGCCGGGAAGACGATCACACGATCCGCGCTACACCACTATCAGGGACGCAACT
>CAKUSI010000536.1 GCA_934678955.1 uncultured Austwickia sp.
TTCGCCTTCGCCGCGTCCGAGCGCTGGCGCGACGGCGGTGAGGAGTGGGAGCACTACACCGACTCCGACGGCAAGTCTGGCGGGCAGAAGGAGAAGCTCGCCTACACGATCCTCGCGGCCTCGCTCGCCTACCAGTTCCGCCTGGAGTGGGGGGTTCGGACGTCTCGCGACTTCCGGTTCGTCGTGATCGACGAGGCGTTCGGGCGCGGGTCGGACGCCTCGACCCGGTATGCGCTGGATCTGTTCCGCAAGCTGGGGCTGCAGCTGCTCGTCGTGACGCCGCTGCAGAAGGTGCACATCATCGAGCCGTACGTGCGCTCGGTCGGGTTCGTCGAGAACCGCCACGGTGAGCGCTCCCGGCTGCAGACCCTGACGATCGAGGAGTACCGGCGCGGCCGCGAGGCCCACCTCGCCTCGCTGGTGGGAAGCGCCGCCGGCCAGGCCGCGGCCGGCGGGGCCGCCGGTGGCTGACCGCTGGACGTCGCCGAGCGACCTGGCGGCGGCGGTGCGGCGCCGGTGGCGGGACGGGAGCCTGCTGCGGGCGTACGCGGCCGGGCAGCCCTTCACTCCGTTGTCGCTGCGGATCCGCGGGCCGGTCGTGCGCGACCTCGGGGCCCGCTTGTCCGAGGTGCAGGCGTGGACCCGTCGGCTTGAGGCGGGAAGCCGGGGCGGGGCGGCGTACACGCTGGTGACGCGCGAGGTCGGCGGCCGCGCGTTCGGTCGCAACACGATCCCGGACCGAGCCGAGCTGGACCGCTTCGCCCAGGCCTGGCGGCTGCTGGAGGTCGACGGTCCCGCAGGCGATGTGGCGGCGCTCGACGCGGTCCTGGCGCGGACCCGGGAGGAGGCGCCGGAGCTGGTCCCGTGGGTGGTCGGCCACCCGCTGATGGCGATCGACGCCGCCCCCGCGTGGCCGCGGCTGCTTGCGACGGTGGCGTGGCTGCGGCGCAGCGGTGGGAGAGGGCTCTACCTGCGGCAGATCGACGCGCCAGGTGTGGACACGAAGTTCATCGCCGCCCATCAGCCGATCCTGGCGGCGCTGCTCGACGAGACTCTGCCGGCCGGCGCGATCCGGGAGAGCGCTTCTCGCGGCGTGGAGTTCGCGCGCCGCTATCGTTTCGCGGAGCCGCCTCGGCTCATTCGCGTGCGCTGCGATGACGGGTTCGCCGGCCTGCCTGCAGGCGTGAGCGAGGTGGGGTGGCGGGTCGAGGAGCTGGCCCGCCTGCGGGTCTTCGTACAGACCGTCGTGATCGTGGAGAACCTCGTCACCTACCTGTCCTGGCCGATCCCGTCGGAGGGCCTGGTGGTGTGGGGGTCGGGGTATGCGTCCGGGGCGTTGCTCCAGGTCCCGTTCGTGCGGCAGGCGCCTCGCGTGGTCTATTCCGGGGATATCGACACGCACGGGTTCGCGATCCTGAGCATGCTCCGGGGGGCGATGCCCCAGGCCGAGTCGGTGTTGATGGATCGGGAGACGTTGCTCGCGCACGAGGACCGGTGGGGCCAGGAAGGCGCCCCGACCCGCTCTCAACTGGATCATCTTACGGCGCCGGAGGCCACGCTCTACCGCGACCTGGTGGAGGACGTGTACGCGCCCGCGCTGCGTCTTGAGCAGGAACGCCTGGCTTGGCCCTGGGTGAGCGCCGCGATCGAGGCCCTGGATCTGCCGCCTGCCTGACGGATTCCACAGCCGGAGCCGAAATCCCGCCCTGCGGCAAGGTCCTCGCTGAAGAGGTCGAGGGCTTGGTGCGTGACGCGCACGCCACGATCGGCGTTGGTCTCGCCAACGAGACCATCGACGTGATTCCCGTCATCGGAGGAGTCGACCTCGCCCATCCTGCCCGGGCCGCATCCGCCGAGGCCGCATCTGCGGCGCACGTCGCGTCCGACGCGATGCGTCTCGCAGTAGCGACCCTGACGGACCAGTGCTTGCTCCCGCGCGACGTCGCGACGCTGCTTCACATCTCGCCCTGGCGAGTCTCTCAGTTGGCCGCTCCGAGAACGCGGCTCTCCAAGGCCAACTATGGGCCTCACTCCGGCGCGCAACTCGATCAAGGCGCGGGCGCGTGCCACAGCGTCACCGGCTTGTTCCTGGACCGCCTGGAGAAAGAAGAGCAGCCACCCGTCGATGTCGCCGTTCTCACGGACGGCCTGCAGGTGTTGGTAGTAGTCCTGTCGATGGGTCTCGAAGTAGCTGGAGAGGTAGAGGAGCGGGTGGGAGAGCCTGCCCCGTGCCATCAGCATGAGGT
>CAKUSI010000537.1 GCA_934678955.1 uncultured Austwickia sp.
CATGTCCGACGTGCAGCGCAACGGCCGCTGGGAGGTGCCGCCGGTGCTGACCATCACGCAGTGCATGTCGGACGTGCAGCTGGACCTGCGCGAGGCCGTCATCACCTCCCAGGTCGTGGAGATCAAGCTCTATGCCGGTATGGGGTCGCTCAAGGTGATCGTGCCGCCCGGTGTGCAGGTGGAGTGGGGCGGCGGCGTCTCCTTCATGAGCGAGGAGAAGGCCGACCCGCCCCGCTACGACGACCCGTCGATGTGGCGGCTGCGGATCCTGCACTACGGCGCGATGAACTCGGTCAAGGTCCAGACGCGCGAGGTCGGCGAGGCGCCGCCGAAGTGGTGGAAGAGGAAGAGCTGAGCCGACGGGTAGCCTTGAGGGTCGGCGCGCCACCGGCCGCTCCGGGCCTCTAGCTCAATGGCAGAGCTGCGGACTTTTAATCCGTAGGTTGTGGGTTCGAGTCCCACGGGGCCCACTCCCGCATAACTGCTGTTCACAGCGCCACAACCCGGTTTTCATGGTGCTCCGTCATGCAACGTAGTCGGGGGCTTGGCCACCAGCTTGGCCACCACTGAGTTGATCGAGCGTTCGTGTCCGGTTTGAAGCGCCGGATCAAACAACATCGGTACGGTCCTCGTGACACCTTCAGGAGAGTGCACGATGAGCAGCAACGACACCCCCTCGATGCCGAGGAAGCGGCGACCGAAGAAGATCCTGTCACCGTCGGCGAAGTATGAGATCTGGCTCCGGCTGGTCCGCGACGAGGCCACGATCGCCCAGGCCGCGTCCCAGGCCGGCGTGGACCGGTCCACGATCATCCGGGTCCGGCAGGTCGCCAAGGACGGTGCGATGACTGCGCTGGCCGCGTCCAGGCCGGGCACGCGGGGAAAGAGCCAGCGGGACATCGAACTGGAGGAGGCCAACGCCGAGATCGCCCGGCTCTCCGAGGCGGTCAAGGAGCTGGCGGTGAAGCTGACGCTGGTCGAGGGAAAAGGGGGGTCGGTCTGATGCCGACGGCACCGGTCCCGGCCCGGGTCGACGCCCCCACGAAGGGTGTCCTGCTGGGCCTGGTCGAGCACGCCACCGACCACGGCTGGCCGGTGGAGAAGGCCTGCGGGGTGCTCGGTCTGGACGTGCGCCGGGCCCGCCGATGGACCCGCCGGCGGGAGGCCGACGCCGACGCGGGGCTGGTCGACGCCCGGCCCGGCGCGTCGGTCAACGCGCTGATGCCGGCCGAGGTCGAGGCGATCGTGTCCGCGTTCGAGACGTTCGGCGAGAAGGACTTCTCGCACCGCCGGCTGGCGCACCGCGGGTCGTACGAGAACTTGTTCTGGGCCGCCCCGTCCACGGTGCGACGGGTCCTGAACGAGCATGACCTGCGGTTTCGTCACCCGGCTCGGCCCTCGCCGAGCAAGCGGCGCCCGTTCCCGGACTGGGCCTCCTACACCCCGAACTCGATCTGGATCTTCGATACGACGCACTTCACCGCCGCCGGGGTGGGTGCCCTGTTCGTCGAGGACCTGGTCTCGCGCAAGTGGATCACCACCGTCGTCTCCTCCGAGGAAACCCACACCCAGGTCCAGCTCGCTTTCGAGCAGGCCCTGGACGCCGAGGGTCTGCTGGAGCCGGCACTGGAACGTGCCGACGCGCTCGACCGGGAGCTGGAGCTGGACGGCGAGGACGAGCTGACGCCGATCCTGCTGGCCGTCTCGGACAACGGGTCCCAGATGGTCGCGGCGAACACCCGCAAGTTCATGGCCATGGTCGCGATCGCTCAGCACTTCGGCCGCCCAGGCACCCCGACCGACCAAGCCTGGATCGAGTCCCTGAACGGGACCGTGAAGCACGAGTGGTCGCACCTGACCAGGATCACCGACCCCATCGTCCTGGAGGCCGAGCTGGAGGTCATCCGGACCGAGTACAACTCCA
Organism: uncultured Austwickia sp.; assembly: GCA_934678955.1. The sequence continues at coordinate 1,925 of CAKUSI010000537.1, forward strand.
GAAGGTTGCACTCCTCCCTCGGCTACGTCACGCCCGACGACGAGCACGAAGGCCGTGGCGAGGCGATCCGCCAAGCCCGCCGCGACGGACTGGACAGGGCCGCCCGCGACCGACTTGCCTACAACCGGAACCAACGGAAGAATCAACCCACCCCAGAGGACCCCGATGAGGTTTGATCACCACGCTTCAAGCGGACATTAACGCAAAAACACCTCAGCGTTGCCCCCGGAGCCGATCGCGAGGACGGAGGCCAGCGCGCGCATGTCTGCCTCAGGGTCATCGACGACGAGCATGTCGACCGGGATGGTGGTCGGTCGG
>CAKUSI010000538.1 GCA_934678955.1 uncultured Austwickia sp.
GACCCTGAAGCGACACACTCACCCCGTGCAAGTCTGGGCTTGCTTCGAGCCTGAGTGCCACGACGCGTGGGATTTCGCGAGTAGCGAGGGCCGCGCCGGAATACTGGCTGCGGAGAGCGCGCGTCGACCCAGGCCTGGCCACCGCTGCAGCTTGTAGGCCCCACTCACAAGTTGCTCGCCAGGACGGGTCGATGGGGATCGGCTACGCGGCACGAGAGATCTGCCCACTCACCGCAAAGATCGGGCGAGTTCGATTCTCACGTGGGTCAGTTATTCGGGTCTTAAATCTGTAGATTGGAACGGTCGGTCGATGGCGTAGTGCTCGATCGCGGTCTGGTCTATCTCGGTTAACGAACCGCCGGCTCGTCGCACCCAATAGGCCTCGCCAGTCCGGTCGGTGAACGCGACTTCGGCGCCGGGGGTCGCGCCCATTCCACGCCAGCCAATAGGCGCCTGGATTCGGTACGTGCCAGGTGGCACCACCAGGAGAATCCTGCGGTATTCGGGGGGCGCCTCTCGACCCGACCGTCCATTGATGACGAGGACGACGACAGCCTCATAGATAGGCTGATCCGACGCATTACGAATCACGAGCCTGGAGTGATCGTGATCGGCGCCCGCGTACCATGCTGAGATCAGCTCAGCCTGAGCCCTACGCTGTTGTTCGGCTGCTCTCCTCCGGTCGCCCAGGATCTGCCATAGTGCTATGGAAATCGCAGCCAGGGTTCCGATAGACGCGATCCAAGTTGGCACGTCGCCCCAGTTGAGTGTCGACAAACATCCACTGACACTCACGGTATGTCTAGCCCAACCACGAGGGGCGGCGTCGAGTCGAAGCGCATCACCGGTGGTCCGCGGGGGCAGGAGGGCCCGGTCTGCTCACCCGTGCTGCCGCCACCTGCTCGATGACCCGTTGGGCGAGGAGTGGCGGCACGGAGTTGCCGAGCTGGGCCTGGACGCGGTTGCGCGACCCGACCAGCTCGAACTCGTCTGGGAACGTGAACAACCGCTTCACCTCTGCGACGCGAAGCCGCCGGCTCTCCCAATGGAACGGTCCGACGTTCGGTCCAGGCTGGGCCTGGATCGTCGGCGCAGGCTTGTCCGGGTTGAGCTTGAGCAGGAAGGACCAATACCGGCTGCGATACCGGAACTGGGGGTCGGGGTGTCCACGCTCGGCTGTGTAGTAGAGGTAGTTCTCACCGGGCGGGATGTCTGGGAGCAGGTGCCCCCAGGTGCCTCGGACGACCTCTGAAGGCTCCGGATCGGTGACCAGGCCCGCCAGTGCCTCGCCGGCGGTCACGTGCGGACGCTCCGTGCTGCCGGTCGCGCGACGTTCCCAGCTGCCGCCATGGGTGGGCTGTGGCAGCTCCGGAACGCGCTCGCCGCGGCGTACTCCGACGATGAACAGTCTCGGCCGCGCTTGCGGCACGCCGTAGTCTGCCGCGTTGAGCACACTGTGGGTGAAGTCGTAACCGGCGCTGTGAAGCTCCTTCAAGAGCCGCGTGAAGGCTGGTCGGCTCGCCTTGTTGTTGTACGTCAGCGCGTAGACGTTCTCAAGGACGAACGCTCGAGGCTTCGCCTCTGCGAGGACCCGGGTGTAGGCCTGCAACAGTGAAGCGTCGGGGTCGAGCCCCTCACGCTTCCACTCGAGCCAGAAACCGCTCTTGGAGAACGGGGTGCACGGAGGGCCGCCGATGAGGAGTTCTGGTCGTTCGCCCGAACGCAACCCGGCTGCATGGAGGATCGCGCGCGTCGGGGTGTCGAGGATGTCTGCCTGGATGACCGGCGTCGCGAGGTCGGGAAAGTTCTTCTCCATCGTGAGCGCTGCGTCGCGGTCGTACTCGACAGCCGCGCGCACGTGGAAGCCGGCGCGCTCAGCGCCCAAGTCCAAGCCGCCCGCGCCGGAGAAGAGCGAGATGGCGACACCCTGTGCCTCGGTCATGGTGTCACTCTGCCAGGCGGCACCGACAGCCTCGCGAACGCGCGCCGTAGCAGGACCGGTCACTGCGCTCGGAGCAGCCTGTCGAGTTGCTGCTGGACCACCCGCCCGATCTTGAACGGGTACCTGCGCCAGTAGGTGTAGAAGTCGTCGGCCGTTGCGAACTCACCCCTGCCTGCGCGCAGGTCGTTGATGTCGACGACCGCGCCGATGTACTCGCGGGTGGTGGATGAGCGCTGCCTGCTGGCGATCTTCCACGGCTGCTGAACGATGAGCTC
>CAKUSI010000539.1 GCA_934678955.1 uncultured Austwickia sp.
CCGTAGAACGTGACGTTCGGCCACGGGGCCTCGTCCTCGGGCGTGGGGAAGCGCGTGGCCAGCCCGTACACCGACGCGGAACTCGACGCCACCACCTTGCCGACCCCGTGGTCGGCGGCCGCCTCGACCACGTTGAACGTGCCGTCGACCAGCACCTCGTTGGCGAGTCGGGGCTCCTCGGCGCACTGGGTGATCCGGATCGCGGCCTGGTGGAACACCAGGTCACAGCCCTGGGTCAGGTCGTTGACGACGTTCACGTCACGGATGTCGTCCACGACCAGCTTCACCCGGGGGTCGTCCAGCGCATCGCGTAGGTTGCCGCGCCGCCCCCGGACGAGGTTGTCCAGAATGCGCACCTCGGCGACTCCGGCGGCGAGCAACTGGTCGACGATCGTCGAGCCGATGGTCCCGGCACCGCCGGTGACCAGAGTGGTAGCGCCGTTCAGTTCAGTCACCGGGATCCTCCAATTCCGGTCGCGGCCGGCGCGCCGCCGGCCAGGCTTTGGTCAAACGCGTTCAGCACGGACAGCACGCGTAGCCCGGCGTGACCGTCGGTCAACGGGGCGCGTCCCTCCGCGATCGCGGCGGCGAACTCGGCCACCATGGACGACAGCGCCTCCTTCTCCTTCAGCGCCGGCACGGTGATATCACCCATCCGGTAGGAGACCGTCGTGGCCCGGCGCTCGGCCAAGTCCTCGGGCTTGGTGGCGACGTCAACGCCGCGGTCGAAGATGGCGATGCGCTGCATCGGGTTCAGGTCGTCCCAGACCAGAGTCCGGCGGCTGCCGCCGACGACGAACTGACGAATCTTGGTCGGCGACAGCCAGTTGACGTGAATGTGGGCGATCGCCCCATCCGGCAGCGGCAGCGTCGCGAAGCCGACGCACGCCTTGCCCGTGTCCAGCGGATCGGCACCCGTCGCCATCACGTCGGCGGCCGGCAGCCCGCCCGGAAGGATGAAGTCGAGAATCGAGAGATCGTGCGGCGCCAGATCCCAGAACACGTTCACGTCGGGCTGCACGAGACCCAGGTTGATCCGGACCGAGTCGATGTAGAGCACATCGCCCAGCACACCCTCGGCGATCGCGTCCCGAATGGCGGCGACCGCGGGCGTGTAACAGAACGTGTGGTCGATCATCAGCACCCGGCCAGCCGTCTCGGCCGCGGCGATCATTCGCTCGGCGTCCTCGACCGTGTCGGCCAGGGGCTTCTCGACGAGCACATGCTTGCCCGCCTCGAGGGCGGCGATCGCCAGCGGCGCGTGCGTGCGTGCCGGTGTCGCGATGGCGACGGCATCCAGATCGGAACGGGCCAGCAACCGCTCGACCGAGGTCTCGACCTCGATCGTGGAGCGGGCGCCGATCACACGAGCGGCACGCTCGGCGTCCAGATCACAGACGGCAACCAGGTCCCAGTCGGGGCTGTTGCGGAAGTTACGGACCAGATTCGGTCCCCAGTAGCCGGCACCAATGACGGCGACGGTGCGACGCTCACTCACTTCGTTCTAACTCTCCCATGCGCGGTGGGGGTGTGCGCCCATGACAGAGTCGGCCGACTCCCCCGTGCCCACGGATGTCCTCGCAGCGCAGCGAAGCCACGCCGTCGAACGGCCGATCCCCGTATGGTTGATCCCCCCAGATCGAATCCGCCCGAATGCCCACAAGCAAGCACAGGCTGGATGGCCTGATCGATGCCTCTTGACACTCGGCGGCGCCAGCCTACCGCACCTGACCATGCATTTGGGCAACCGTTCGCATCGCAGCAAGAACACGGCTGTGCGCGGGCCGCCCGCGTTAGGCATCCACCTCACACCTGATCCCACGCTCAGATGTCGGCGCTCCGTAGCGACTTGGCGCCGCGCCGACCCATCGTATTCCGACTCCCAATGAGACTTCTTTGGGACGTGCGGTGACCTCCGTGTTATGGTCAAAGTCACTCGCCGAAGCACCTGCTTATGTCGCAAGGAGGTGTCGTGATTGGCGTTGTCGGTCTGCCGGTATGTCTTGGAGGCGTGGGTCGTTGTTCGGTGCAGCCCGGTCGGCGCTTAGGTCCAGCCCTCGGGCCATCTCGTGCTTAGTGCTACTAAGCGGCCTTGGGCCTGAGAGCACGCCGGGTCAGCGTGACCACGCAATCGTCTCCCTGGCGTGTCGGATAGACGGCCTGAACCCTCGGACAGCAGAGAATTGACCGCGTCGTGTTCAGCTCTAGGG
>CAKUSI010000540.1 GCA_934678955.1 uncultured Austwickia sp.
CGCCCCCTGCGCAGCATCGTCCGGGGGCTGGTGGACGCCGTCGACCCCGACGTGCAGGCCCAGGCCGCCGATGTGGAGCAGTTGGTCCAGAACGCGATCGAGCCGTTGGCCGCCAACCCGGAGTTGCGCGAACGCATCCTGGAGCTGCGTCGCTCGCACGACCGCGTGATCGACGAGGTGAGCGTCGACGTGCTGCTGGACGCCCATGGCGTGGTCGACACCGACCGGGCACGCCACATCGTGGAGTCCTGGCGGGAGTACCTGGCCGATCATCGCGACGAGATCGCAGCGATCCAAGTGGTGGATGAGCTGCGCTCACGCCGAGGCCGCATCGACGTCGCGTGGCCGGACGCACGCCGCGTCACCTTCGCGGACGTTCAGGAGCTCGCCGACCGGATCAGCCGCCCGCCCCACAACTGGACGCCCGACCTCGTCTGGGCCGCCTACGAGGCCGTGGACGCCGGACGCGTGCGTCGGTCGAACCACCACACGCTCACCGACCTGGTGTCGCTGCTGCGCTACACCCTGGGGCTGGATGATGAGTTGGTGCCCTACGCCGACGTCGTGCGCGAGCGCTACGCCGGGTGGCTGGCGCAGCAGGAGCAGGCAGGGGTTCGGTTCGGCGACGCGCAAAGGTGGTGGCTGGACCACATCGTTGAGGTCATCTCGGCATCGACCGGAATCGACGCCCGAGATCTCGACGGGACGCCGTTCTCTGAACGTGGTGGCGTCGACGGTGCCCTCCGCGAGCTGGGTCCGGACGCCGGGGCGATCCTGGACGCGCTGAACCGGGAGCTGACGGCGTGATGACCCCTTATCTCCCCTTGAGTTCCGTAGCGAAGGTTGTGATGGGCCAATCTCCGCCCAGCGCTTCATTCAATGATCAAGGCGATGGCCCGCCCTTCTTTCAGGGGAAGGCCGACTTCAACTCTCTTTACCCAACGATCCGCAAGTACTCGACTGCAGGCACGCGTCTCGCTGAGGCAGACGACATCCTCTTATCCGTTCGCGCTCCTGTTGGCCCAACGAACCTCGCCCCAACCCAGTGCGTGCTCGGTCGCGGCCTCGCTGGCATCCGCGCGTTGCCGGGCGTGGATCAGCGATACCTGCTGTGGGCCATCCGGGCCACCGCGGACTCGTTGGCAGCGCAAGGAACTGGGAGTACGTTTTCGGCCGTTACCGGTGTCAAAGTCCGAGCCCACTCGGTACCGATCGTCGGCGACGAGGTCGAGCAACGACGCATCGTCGAGATCATCGAGGACCATCTCTCCCGACTCGAGGCGGGTGTGGGCTACATCGACAAGAACCTCATGCGGGCCTCGTTGATGCGTCGTGCCGCGTGGGAGCAGCGCTTCGCGAGTGGCTCGAAATTGGTGCCCATGGCGTCACTGGTCGAGAAGACTGAGGCTGGAAAATCCGTCGGCGGGGCGGCACCTGCTGCGAGGCCTGGCCGCTGGGGGATCATCAAGGTGAGTGCCATGACTTGGGGCGAGTTCAGGCCCCAAGAGAACAAGGAAATACCTGACGTCTTGGTAGATGAGCGGTTCCGAATCCGTTTGGGGGACCTGCTGGTGAGCCGCGCCAACACCAGCGAGCTCGTCGGGGCCTCAGTGCTTGTCCAAGTGCCTCCCGAGCGACTCCTTCTCAGCGACAAGAGCGTGCGCGTGGTGCCCAGAAGCGAGGTTCTCGCCGAGTGGTTGTGGCGGGCACTGTCCGCGCCATCAACCCGCAAGCAGATGTCGGCGAAGGCGACCGGAACCAAGGACTCGATGCGGAACATCTCGCAACAAGCCCTTCTGCACATCATGGTCCCGGATCCGTCCGAGCGAGATCAGGCGGCCGACATCCAATGGGCCCGAGAGCTGGACATCGGCGTCACTCGCCTACAGGACCAACTGGGCGCGCAACGGGGCCGGGCGTCATCCCTGCGCCGCGCGGTACTCGCTGCAGCGTTCTCGGGCCGCCTCACGGGCGCGGCGTCCGACGGTGACCTGATCGAAGAGACCGCAGAAACCCTCGAGGGAGAGCGATGATCCCGGACTACCAAACCTGCATGCGTCCCGTGCTGGAGTTCTTGGCCGACGGACAACTACGCCGCTCCCGTGAGGTCAAGGAGAGGCTCGCCGATCACTTCAACCTGACGCCCGAGGAGCGGGCCGAGGTCCTGCCGAGTGGAACCCAACGGGTGATGGACAGCCGCGTTG
>CAKUSI010000541.1 GCA_934678955.1 uncultured Austwickia sp.
CGGGGTGGTCGGCCGTGAGCGGCTGGGAAGTGACGACGGGAGCGGGTCCGATGGCGCCAGCCGGTCCGATGACGCTGGAAGGACTGGGGGCCGCGTGGGCGCGCCGATGGCGAGTCATCGTGACGTGTCTCACCCTCGGACTGCTCGCCAGCGCGGTAGCCATGGTGGCTCTTCCGCCCTCCTACACCGCGACGGCGGCCATCCTGGTCAGTCCCCTCTCGCCGACGGCGCCGGGCACCGCCTCCGTACAGGCGAACATGGCGAGCGAACGAGGCGTCGCCACCTCGGGGGAGGTGCTGGAGGCTGCGGTGGCACGTCTGCAGGCCGGGGACGCGGCGGGCATCGACGTCCCGGTGCTGCGTGAGGCCGTCACCGTCACCGTGCCGACTGGCTCGTCAATGCTGCACGTCGCCGCGACGACGGGTGACCCCGAGCGCTCCGCCCGGTGGTCGAACGCCCTCGCGGAGGCCTACCTGTCCCAGCGGGGCGAGGCGGCCGCGGTGGCGAGCCGCCGAATCGCGCAGCGTCTCCAGGACGACATCGCGCGCGTGACCGCCGCCCGGGCCGCGGCGTCCGCCGCGGATCGCTCGCTGTATGACCAGCAGCTCGTGCGCCTGTGGGAGCGTCAACAGGATCTGCTCACTGCGCCAGCGGATCCGGGCCGGATCGTCACTCAGGCGCAGACCCCGACCCGGGCTAGCTCGCCCGGTCGCTCTGCCTTCGTGGTGGGGGGTGGGGCGCTCGGCCTGCTTCTGGGCGCGGCGCTGGCCCTCGTACGAGATCGCAGGGACCCCGGCATGCGCCATCCCGGATGGGTCGGTCACGGGGCGGACACGCCTCCCGTGCCTCGCGATGCTGCCACCCAGCCTGGCGGTCACGACGCGGCCACCCGGCCTGCCGGTCACGACGCCCCGGCCCTGTCCGAACCCAGCGTGTCCGCGAGGCGTGCCCGCGCCCACCAGCAGGGGGTGTCGTCATGAAGGTGCTGCTGATCGCCTCCACCGGTGGCCATCTCGCTCAACTCGCGGAGGTGCGGCGCCACTGGCGCGACGTCGAGGTGGAGTGGGTCACCTTCGACAAGCCCGACGCCGCCGCCGCGTGCGGCGCGGAACCCGTCGTCTGGGCCCATCACCCCACCACCCGGAACCCGCGCAACGCCGTGCGCAACGCGGTGCTCGCGGCCCGGGTCCTGCGCCGCTCCCGGCCCGACGTGATCCTCTCCAACGGGGCGGGGGTCGCGGTGCCCTTCTTCGTCGTGGCCCGACTCCTGCGGATCCGTACCGTCTATTTGGAGGTCTTCGACCGGATCGCGCTGCCCACCCTCAGCGGGCTGTTGTGCTACCCGATCGCGGACACGTTCCTCGTGCAGTGGCCGCAGCAGCGTCGCCTGTATCCCAAGGCGGAGCTCGTCGGACAGGTCTACTGATGGACCGTCCGGGTGGGGCGCGCGAAGCGGCGGGTCGACCGTCCGCTCTGGGCTCACGGCGCGGCGAGCCGAGCCCGCACGCCAGCGTGATGGTGTCTCTCGGGACCGACCACCACGCGTTCGAGCGGCTCGTGCGGTGGGTCGACGCCTGGGTGGCCTCGGCCCGGTCTCGGGGCGGGACCGTCCGCTACACGCTGCAACACGGGGCAACGGCCCCGAGCGCGCTCGCGATGAACGTCGCGCTGCTCCCCCGCCACGACATGCTTCATCTGTTCGCCGAGCACGACCTCCTCGTCGTACAAGGCGGACCCGGGTCGATTCGGGACGTTCGTTCCGTTGGCCGGGTCCCGATCGTGGTGCCACGACGCCGGGACCAGCGAGAGGTGGTCGACGACCACCAGATCGACTTCGCCCGGTTCATGGCCGCGCGCGGGGAGTGCGCGCTCGCGGAGGACGGGCGGGAGCTCGCGGCCCTCCTGGATCGGTACGCCTCAGACCCGGCGGCGCTCCGCCGCCCGGCGCCGCCGACCCACGCCGACGCGACCGCCGAGGAAGTGCGGCGGGCGCTGCAGGCCACGGCGGGCCGCCCGGTCGGGGGGTTCGACGCGCGCGCGGCCCTGCATGCGCTGGGCCGGATGCGGCAGCACCGCATGATGCACCGATGACCGTCGTCCGCGCGGCGTCGGACGTTGTCGGGAGGAGCAGCGTCGGCACGCACGGCGCCGCCGTCGATGTGAGTCCCGAGTTGCCGGCCTGGCCGGTCGTGCTCCCCC
>CAKUSI010000542.1 GCA_934678955.1 uncultured Austwickia sp.
GCCACGCCGGTCGTCAGGCGTCCTGGGTCAACAGGTCCAGAGCGGACCTGCTCCACTGAAGGAACCAGCCGGTACTGCGGGCGATCTCACCTTGGAACAACTCAACGAACCCGTCCCGTTTGTAGTCCGCCATCTCGCCGAGCAGCGACCGGGCCTTCTCGGCGTCCCCCGCCCGCGCTGCGAGCACGACCGCATACACGGTGGCTTCGTCGTGCCCCGCTGCACTGCACTCCTGCCAGATGGCTCGCACCACGGCTGGGTCGGCGCCCAACGCAAGCCGGTGCAATGCATCGTTGCTGCGGATGTTGAGCTGTTCGAGCTCCCACGCCTTGTCCCGCTCCTCGCCGAACTCCTGACAACGCGCCCAGGTCTCGTCGAAGAAGGCGACGGCTCGTTCGTGCTGGCCCGTGCGCAGCAACTCCCAGCCATGGGACGCCAGGGCTGCCGGGTAGCCGTCGCCAGCTGCCCGCTCGAGCCACCTCAGGCCGTCCTCCAAGTGGCCGATCTCAATCCACATCCGTCCGAACAGGTGCATGCCGCCGTAGAGGCCGGCGTACGCCAACTGCCGGGCACCGACGAAGGCGTCCACCATGAAGCCCTGGCGCAACAGCTGGCCCAGCCGGAACTCGATGTCACGCTCGAACCAATCCCGGATGACGCCCGTGTGCTGGACATGCTCGGCCAGCGCGTCGAAGTCCTCCGCCTCGCGTGCGGGCCAGGTCGGCGTACTCCTCGAACCGGGTGATGCCGCGACCCTTGAGCACGTACTGGATCTCGTCCGACCAGTACCGCGTGTCGAGCTTGCCGGTCGCCAGCACCGAGCCGACTCCAACCTTGCCCCACGCCGTCATGAACGCGTTCTCGGCCGCGCGCGGGTCGAGGCGCAGCGTCACGCCGCGCTCGGTGAGGAGCCGCCGCGCGAACGCGTGGACCCCCATGAAGTCGACCCGGTCAACCACCTCGGGCGCCAGCCGACGCAGTAGTTCGCGCAGCACATCGGGGAGCGTGCGCACGTACGTCGTGACCAGCACCCGCCCCGGACGCGTGCGCGCCAGGTGCGCCGCGCGGTGCAACCCGACGACGGTCTTGCCCGTGCCGGCCGGGCCGCGGATCCGCGACGGTCCGCCGAACGACCGTCGCACCAGCTTGGCCTGCTGCGGGTGCAGGAACGACATCCACCCCTCGATCGGCTCCGCGAGCACGCCCGCCAGCAGGGCCGCGTTGACCTCCTCGTCGCTGAGCAAGGTGGGCGCGTCGGTGGCTTCCCCCTCCTCGACGGGGTCGGGCTCGCCATCCCCTTCGATCGAAACCCCGGACGCCCCCACCACCGGTTCGCTCACCGTCGGGTTCACCGGCGCCGGGGCGCCCACCTGCGGGAACAGCGCCAGCGCCCGCGCGAGGACGATGTCAACCTGCCCCGAGGTCAACCGCGACCCATAGCTGCCGATGGCGCGCAGGGCGTCCCGCTCCCCCACGATCCGGACGCCATGCACCGTCGCATCGATGCCCGCCCGTCCGGCGAGCACCACCAGGACGCGCACCTCCCCGGGCGCGAGACCGACCTCGGCGAGGTCTCCCTGCGCAACGTCGGCCAGGTCGGCGAGCAGCAGGAAGTCGTCGGTCACGTCCTCGTCGCCACGGAACACCCGATCGCCGTGGATGGACACCTCGCGCCACGCCTTGGTGTCGACGATGAACACGCCGCCGGGTCCGACGACCACCAGGTCGACCTGGGCACGCTTGGTGCCCGGCCAGCGACGGTCCGCCAGCAGGTGGTAACCGATGCCCGCCAACGGGGCGAGGGCGCGTGCGGTGTTCTTCTCGGTGACCTCCGCGATGCCGTAGCGCCCCGCCGCGGCACGCGCGTCGGCCGCTGCGCGCTCGTGGGCCTCGGCGAGGGCCAACTGGCGGCGCGACTCGGCGCCGGCAGAGTCACCGGCAACCACGGCACACCGTCGGGCGTGGTCGGGACACGGACAATCCTCCGAGGACGGGAATCTTCACGTGACCCTAGCCGCTTGCGCCAGTCGAGCCCACCTCTCCCGCCCGTCACGGCACTAGATTGGGACCACGGGCACTCGCACACCAGGGCCAGGAGCATACAGTTCCACCCCCACGTCCGAAAGGTTCGACCGTGACGGCACAGACGATTCTCGACGAGTTCGCCCTCGGCATGGCCTTGCGTGACGTGGC
>CAKUSI010000543.1 GCA_934678955.1 uncultured Austwickia sp.
AATACGACGCCGGACACCGCACACTCGCAGGAATCGCGGCCTAAAACTGACTCCACAAAAACGAGGACAGTCCAGAGACGTCCGCGACGGCGAAGACACCCCGGGGTTCGGACTCGCGGGCGGCCGCCAGTAGCCCTTCGGCGAAGTCGATGCCCCGGTAATCAGCGCCTCGGTCGATGAGAGGAGTCGCCCACCGGCCCACGCCACATGCGACGTCCAGCACGCGATCACCCGAGCGGGCCTCGATCAGGTCGAGCAGGCGTTCCTTCTCAGCCTTGTCGCGAGCCTCGGCCAGGGCGGGGTCGTGATCCTGGTAGAGCACCGCGGTAAGGGGGTGCTCCGTCGCCAGGCGCGTCTCCCGATTCGTGAAGAAGGAGCGGATGTGGCTGGGGTCGAGCTCAACGGTGTCGCCGGTGATGCGCTGCCCGGTCATGGGGTCTCCTTGATCATGTCAACGATGTCCGCAGCGATGCGCTCGGCGGACTTCCCGTCGAGGTGGGCGAAGTGGCGTTCGAGGACGACCCGGCGTCGGGGGCCGTCATGGTCCTGCCCATTTCGCACGCGTTCGAGGAAGTCCTCCACCGCGGGCCAGTCCAGGGCGAGCGGCCCCTCGAACAGGTATTGCGCGTCGCGGTTCACCCCGCGGCTCTCCGGTCGGTGGAGGTACAGGACGGGCTTGCCGGTCGCGAGGTATTCGGGGATGAGGCTGCTCAGGTCACTCACCATGGCGTGCGAGGCGGCGAACGACTCCATGTAGTCGGGCTCCTCGTCGACCTGCATGTTCGGGAGCGCCCGGGCTGTGTCGAGCACGGAGTGGACGAACCTCTCGTAGTTGCCACCGATGACCGATGCATCGCGGAGGAGGCGGAAATGCGGGCGCAAGATGAGCGTCAGGTCGTCGTGCTCGGCGGCGTAGGTGAGGAACCGCTCCGCGTACGCGAGGAAGGTCGACCAGCCGTCTGGTTCCACGCTGAAGTGCGGGTTCCACAGCACGGACGGCGTGCCCGCGGGGACGCCGGAGGCCCGCACCATGCTGCGGTCGAATTTGGGCACTCCCAGCACGCGGACGTGGTCGGCGCCGCTGGAGCAGAACTCGGCGAACATCTGCCGCTGCGTCTCCGAGCGGGCGTAGATGCGACTGGCGAGGCGGTGCATCGGCAGGTCGTATGCGTAGGACTCACCGTCTGAGCCGCCGCCGACGTTGGTGCCGTAGGGGACGTACGCGATGCGGACACCGGCCTGTGCCACCGCGACTGCCTGGGCGGGCTCGGGGCGCAGACCGTCCCAGGGGTCATAGAAGAATACCGCGGACAACGGCCCGCACGCGTCGTCCAGCTGCTGCTTGAGCCAATCGACGTCTCGTGCCCTATGGCCCAGCTGCCGGATGAAACCCGCGGTGTCGGTGGTCCGACTCTCCTGTTCGCTGGGCACGCCGACGATCTCGACATCCACATCGTCTCGTGCGAACAGATGGGTGACGATGTCGGCCGCCGCGCCCCACGTGGACTGCACCTGGGCCACGACAGCGATGAGGGGGCGCTGACCCGGGCGACGGGCCGCGTCCCGCGCGGCGATGGCGGCGTCTCGGGCGCGCAGCAACTCGGTACTCACGCTGGACGTTCCCGCAGCCGCCGCTCGGAGCAGGCTCAGCACCGCATCTGCGGTGGTCACAGGGTTCTGGCCGGGTCGGATCCACGCCTCGTCGGGCGCCGCGGCCACTTCGCCGGCGTCGAGGAGGTTCAGCGTGGGCAGGGGCGCCCCGGCCGACAGCCGCGCACATGCCTCAGATACGGCGTCGACGATGGGCGGGGTGAGTTCGTCCGCGCCGACCCCGAGAAAGAGGACGTCCTTGGGCTGGGCGACTCGCAGCGCGGTAGCGAGCAGTACCTCCGAGGCGGGATCCCCGAGGGTGATATCGAGTAGGAGACGGGCGGCAGGCACAGTCACTTATCGGCCGGGCCCTCGTTGTGCTGAGCGGCGGTCACTTCGACCAGGATTGGTGGAGGTGGGGTTTCGGGGTTCGCCGCTGGCATGGGGGGGCCTGACCCCGGTTCTTGGACACGCTGAATCCAGCACCTGGTGCTGGGGAAGCGAGATGATCGAAGAGCCATGGCCAGGAAGAACTACTCCGAGGAGTTCCGTCGTCAGGCCGTCGACTTGTACGAGTCCACCCCGGGCGCCAC
>CAKUSI010000544.1 GCA_934678955.1 uncultured Austwickia sp.
GAGCGGGATCAGCGCCTCCAGCTCGGCGTCCAGGTCCGGGCGTGCTTCCCGAGCGCGCCGGAAGGCGCCGGTCAGGTGTTCGACGGCCGCCTGCGAGAGGCGTTCGTCCGGGCGGACGTACGCGCGGTAGACCTGCCCGGCCACGAGCAACTCCACCACGGCCTCGCGCAGGCGGTCCGGCTCGAGCGCGGGCAGGGCCTCCCGGGCCCGTCGGGTCAGTCGCTCCACCTCGGGGGTCAGCGACTGGTCCACCACCTGCCGCTTGGCGGCCTCGACCGCCTCGGCCAGCGTCGCGTCCCCGCCCGCCAGCTCCCACTGCGCCGAGAGGACCGGGGCGGCCGCGGTGTCCACCAGCGCGTCGGAGATCGCGCGCATCGCGTCGTAGCCGGTGGTGCCGTCGCAGGCCCAGCTGGTCGGCAGCGCCTCGGAGGCCTCCAGAATCTTTTCGACCACGACGTACGTGCCCTTGGTCGCCGCCTTGCGCAACTGCTCCAGGTATCCGGCGGGGTCGGCCAACCCGTCCGGGTGGTCGATGCGGAACCCGTCGATCAGGCCTCGCCGGTTGAGGTCCAGGAGCAGGGCGTGGGTGGCCTCGAAGACCTCTGGCAGCTCCACGCGCACCGCGATGAGCTGGTCGACCTCGAAGAACCGCCGGTAGTTGAGCGCGTCGCCCTTGTCCCGCCATGACGTGAGCCGGTAGTGCTGGCGGTCCAGCACCGCCCGGACGTCGACGGTCTGGTCGCTGCCGCCCTCGGTGCCGAGCGCGACCGGCAGCACGTGCTCGTAGTAGCGCAGTACGGGGACCTCGCGGGGTTCCTCGTCGCCGGCGGGTGGGCCGAGCGGGTCGGGCATCGTGTCGAGCGTGATCTCGCCCGCGGCGAGGACCTCCTCCAGCGGGGAGCCCAGCATGGGCAGGCCGATCCGGCCGCCGCCGGCCTTCCAGTCGATGTCGAACCACTGGGCCGTCTCCGCGTCTCGCCCGTCCCGCAGCACGGCCCACAGGGCGGTGTTCAGGTGCTCGGGCGCCACGAAGGCCATGTGGTTCGGGACCACGTCCACGATGACCCCGAGGTCGTGCGCCTTCGCGGCCTGCGCCAGGGACTCGAAGCCGCTCTGGCCGCCAAGTCCCCGGGAGATCGCCCGGTGGTCGATCACGTCGTAGCCGTGCAACGAGCCGGAGGCCGCCTGGAGGATCGGGCTCAGGTAGAGGTGGGAGACCCCGAGGTCTGCGAGATAGGGCACGGTCCGCTCCGCGTCGGCGAAGGTGAACTCATCGTGCAGCTGCAGGCGGTACGTGCCGGTGACGGGCACGGCAGTGGGGGGCATGGGTGGGGCAACTCCTGGGCTGGGATGTCTCGATTGTCTCAGGTCAGCTCTCGGGCCGGCTCGGGCACGACCAGCGCGCCCTCGCTCGACGCGTCGACGACCCCGCGCGCGGCGGCGAGGATGGTCGTGGTGGACGAGCAGCCGATGCGTGTCGCCCCGGCCCCGACGAGTTGGAGGACGCGTTCGAGATCGCGGATGCCGCCGGAGGCCTTGACCCCCATCCGGTCGGGCACGTTCGCCGCCATCAGGAGCACGTCGGCCACGGTGGCTCCCGTGGGAACGCTCGCGAAGCCCGTACTGGTCTTGACGTAGTCCGCACCCGCGTCACTCGCCGCGCGGCACGCGTCGACCTTCTCTCCGTCGTCGAGCAGCGCGGTCTCGAAGATCACCTTGACCACCGCACGTCCCCCCGCGACCACCGCACGTCCCCCCGCGTCGCCGGTCCCCGCAGCGGCGTCGACCACCGCGGCGATGTCGCGGGTCACGCCCTCGACGTCACCGGCCCGCAGCAGCCCGATCGGGAGCACCATGTCCAGCTCGCGCGCCCCGTCGAGGAGCGCTTGCTCGGCCTCGGCGACCTTCGCGACGGTGGTGGTGGCGCCGTGCGGGAAGCCGATGACGGTCCCCACGACCCGTCCCGTGCCCGCGACGTGCGCGACCACGCGCGCCACGTCGATCGGTCGCACGCACAGGCCGGCCAGCGGCTCTGCGGCGACGGCGTCCACGCCGCGCAGCACGTCGTCGGGGGTCAGGTCCGGGGCGAGCAGGGCGTGGTCGATGAGCGATGCGAGATCCGCGACGCTCAGCCGCGTCCCGGGGGCGATGCGGGCCATGTGCGCGAGCCTACGG
>CAKUSI010000545.1 GCA_934678955.1 uncultured Austwickia sp.
CGCGTGAACGACCTGCTCCTGCCGCTGGTGAAGGGGTGCGGCTCCGAGCGCGCCTGGGTGCTGCTCGGCACGGAGTCGCTGCAGACGTTCGGCGGGTCGGGGTTCCTGCAGGACTACCCGCTGGAGCAGTACATCCGCGACGCCAAGATCGACACCCTCTATGAGGGCACCACCGCGATCCAGGGCCAGGACTTCTTCTTCCGCAAGATCGTGCGGGACAAGGGCGTCGGCCTGCAGGCCCTCGCGGCGGAGATGAACAAGGTCGTGAGTGGCGGTATGGGTGAGGGCGACCCGCTCGCCGTCGAGCGGGCGCTGCTCGGGAGCGCGATCGGGGACATGCAGGGGATCCTGACCTACCTGATCGGTGCCGCGATGGCCTCGGATCCGCGGACCGCGGGCGAGGCGGCGGACGTCACGAACCTCTACAAGGTCGGCCAGAACACGACCCGCCTGCTGATGGCTGCCGGCGACGTGGTGATCGGCTGGTTGTTGCTGCTGCAGGCGCAGATCGCGCTGGAAAAGCTGGAGGCCGGGGCGTCCGGCGCCGACGTCGCGTTCTACACGGGCAAAGTGGCGGCGGCGCGGTTCTTCGCCCGCACCGTCCTGCCGCGGATCGCGAGCGAGCGGGCGATCGCCGAGGCGACCGACAACGCGCTGATGGAGGTGCCGGAGGAGTCGTTCTAGCCGCTCGTTCTAGCCGCTCGCCGCGGGATCGTCGCCCCGGCGGTGACGGCGGACGAGGCGGGGGGTCCCGAAGCGCCAGTGCAGGATCGCGATGACGATCGACAGCACGCCGAGGACCATGAGCAGCGTGCCCCAGCCGTCGTAGGCGCCCTGGACCGAGGCGTATCGGCCGAGCACGAAACGCAGGAATCCCCCGGCCACCAGTAGCGCCAGCCCCAACCCCATCGGCCCACCCCTCCCCGTACGGATTCGACCCTCCCAACGAGCGGCCCGCCTCTGGCGCCGCTCGAATCCGGGCCGCGAGCCAGCGTAGTGCCCTCGCCGGGCGATTGACTCCCGGATGTTGTCCCACTGCCGACGCCCCACTGCATCAGCGAAAGGACGAGATCGCCTGAGAGACTGGGAATGTGGCCGAGGATGTTTTTCTGGCGAACGGCAAGCCCACGCTGCGGAGCGGGCATCTCCTACGCATCATGTTCGAGGTCCTCGCCGAGGAGGGCAGGCCCATCAAGGCCGGGGAGGTCATCCGCCGCATGGAGCAGCGCCTCGACCCCACTCCCCACGAGGCGTCGCTCAACGCCTCTGGCGGCCGCCGCTGGGAAGTGCTGGTCCGCTTCTACTCCAGCTGGGCCAAGCAGATCGGGTGGATTACCAAGGAGTCTGGTCGCTGGTCGCTCACCGACGCTGGGCGCGAGGCTCTGCTCCGCACACCGGAGATCGATGTGGCCAAGGAGATCGATCGCCTCTGGTTCGCCGCCCATCCTCCGAAATCGCCGTCGCCGACATCCCCCAGCGTCGACCTCCTTCAGCAGGCCCTGGAGAAGCTCGGGCCGAGCCAGTGGACGACCTACGGGGACTTGGCCCAGCTCACCAGCCTCGCCAACCAGGGCATCACGCAGGCTATGCGACAACTCGACTCCCCCAACTCTCACCGAGTCCTGCAGGCCGACGGCACGATCTCGCCCGGTTTCGCCTGGTACGACGGCCGCACGGAGGACCCGCGACAGGTCCTGGAAGACGAGGGACTGGAGTTCGACGCCGACGGGCACGCCGATCACGCCGACCGCATCACCGTCGACGACTTCCGCGACCTGCTCGTCATCGACCCGCCCGCGGCGCGCGCCTGGCTCGTCCGCGGCAGCAACGTCGGCGGCTACGACCTCGTGCCCGAATGGCTCCGGGAGGGGTTCTGCTCGCTGCCCGCGAGTCAGGCTCGCAACCTGTCGCCCGGCATGGCGCGCGCGCAGATCACCACGATCGTGGAACAGGAGTACGCGGACAAGTCGTACGCGGCACGCGGCGACAAGATCCAGGAGTTCGACATCTTCATCAACAGGATGAGGGTCGGCGACCTGGCGGCCACCGTCAGCGAGGGATCCCTATACGTCGGTACGATCACCGGGGACGCCATCGCGACCTCGAGCGCAGGGGACCGCTCCAACCTGCGCCGCACGGTCTCATGGGTGAATAGAAGCGCGCCCGTCAACCTCA
>CAKUSI010000546.1 GCA_934678955.1 uncultured Austwickia sp.
AGGAGGGACTCGGCGGCTCGGCGGACCTGTGGATGGCGCTCGGGCAGCTCGCGCTCGCGACCCGCGCGGTCGGGCAGGCCGGGGACCGGTACGTCTCCCAGGCCGCCGTGGAGCTGCTGACCGAGAGCCGGCGCGGCCTCTATCGGCTGCTCGCCCAGGACAGCGTGGTCGACGACCTCGACGGCGATGCCGACGACATCCAGGACGTCATCCCCGGCGACGCGCGCGGACGGGCTGACGGGTCCGACCGGCCCGACGCACCCGAGGATGACGAGCCGGTCGACGGGGAGATCGTCGAGGAGGGTGACGACCGCCGCTGACCCGCTCGGCATCCCGCGTCACGGCTCGATCAAGGGAAAGCGGTTACGGCTCGATCAAGGGCACGTCCCGCGTCACGGCTCGATCAGGGGCACGAACCGGTAGTAGCCCTCGAAGCGGACGTCCGGCGGGTCCTCGCCCCGGGCGCGGACCACGGCCATCCGGCCCGCGACGGGCGCGACCAGCACGCCGTCCCCGGTCAGCTGCGCGAGCAGTTGGTCGGGGACGGCGCGCGCCATCGCGGAGACGAGGATGCGATCGTACGGGCCCTCGGCGGGACGCCCCAGCGACGCGGGATCGGCCGCCTCCAGGCGAGCCCAGGGGACGCCGTTCGCCGCCACGTTTTCGGCGCCCCAGGCCGCGATGTCGGGCAGGATCTCCAGGCCGAGCACGCGCCCGGTCGGGCCGACCAAGTGGGCGAGCAGGGCGGTGGTCCACCCCGACCCGGCGCCGACGTCGAGCACCCGGTCGCCTGGGCGGACATCGAGGAGCTCCAGCATCGCCCACACGGTCGATGGCTGGCTGTTCGTGACCCCGCCGCCGATCGGCAGCGGCACGTCGTCGCCCGCGCTCCGCCGCTGCCCGCGCAACAGGAAACCCTCCCGCGCCGCGGCGGCGAACGCCGCGGTCAGGGCGTCCCGTGGGGTCAGCATGCGGTCCACGGTAGCGGCGCGTCGGACGCTCCCCGGCTCGCCCGGTCCGTGTCGGTGCGATAGTTGGGGGCGGCCCCACCCCCCGTACCGAAGGTTCCCTCATGGCCGTTCCCCGTCGTTCCCGTTTCGGACTCCTCCCGCGCGTGTGCATTGCGATCGTGCTGGGCATCGTGTGCGGGCAGTTCTTCCCCGAAGGCTTGGCGAGGGTCTTCGTGACGTTCAACATGCTGTTCAGTCAGTTCCTCGCCTTCGCGATTCCCTTGATCATCGTCGGGCTGGTGACGCCGGCGATCGCCGAGCTCGGCCGAGGCGCTGGCCGCTGGCTGGGCGTCACCGCCGCGATCGCGTACGGCTCCACCATCTTTGCGGGACTGCTCGCGTTCGTGACCTCCCTCGCGGTCTTCCCGTCGCTGCTGCGCGCGGGCGCCGCGACGAGCGTCGGCAACCCCGAGGAGAGCTTCCTGGCGCCGGCGTTCCAGCTGGAGATCCCGCCCGTCTTCGGGGTGATGACCGCCCTCGTGCTCTCGTTCATCCTCGGCGTGGGCCTAACGCTCATCAAGGGTGACACCCTGCACCGGGCGTTCGTCGACCTGCGCGGTGTGGTCGAGTGGATGATCGTCGCCATCCTCATCCCGCTGCTGCCGCTCTACATCTTCGGGATGTTCCTGGACCTCACCATGAACAAGCAGATCGTCGTGGTCATCTCGACGTTCCTGCGGGTGATCCTCGTGGCGTTCGCGCTGACCATCGTCCTGCTGCTGCTGCAGTACGCGGTCGCGGGCGCGGCGATCGGGCGCAACCCGTTCGCCCTGCTCAAGGGGATGGCCCCCGCCTACGCGACGGCGCTCGGCACCAGCTCGTCCGCCGCCACCATCCCGGTGACCCTGCGCTGCGTGGAACGCAACGGCATCCCGGGGCCGATCGCCTCGTTCGTCGTCCCCCTGTGCGCGACCATCCACCTCGCCGGCTCGACGATCAAGATCGTCACGTTCTCCCTGGCGATCATGACCATCACGGGGATGCCCGTGAACATCGCCACGTACCTGGGCTTCATCCTGATGCTGGGCATCACGATGGTGGCCGCCCCCGGCGTGCCCGGCGGCGCGATCATGGCCGCCGTCGGCATCCTCCAGTCGATCCTCGGGTTCGACCAGACGGCCATCGGCCTGATGATCGCGATGTACATC
>CAKUSI010000547.1 GCA_934678955.1 uncultured Austwickia sp.
TTGGTGGAGTGAGCCTCCATCGGGCACCCTCGAGGGTGGGAGGTAGTAGGGGTCGGATGCGGTTCGCCTTCGTCGAGGGACGAGACGTCGCACAGCTCGTGTGGGCGAGCGCGGCGGGTGGTGGGCCGACGACCCGTACGTCGGGATGGTGTACGAGCGGAACGGCAGGCGGCGGCTCACCGGCGGGCAGCGCGTCGAGGTCGAGGCGCCGGATGGCTGGGTGGCGATCGAGGCGACGGGCGGCGTGGCCGTCCGAGAAGCGCCGGCGCCGGATCTCGTCCTGGAGTGCCCGCAGCCCGGACGGGCTGACGCCGCTCGCGTGAGCGTCACCCTGGCGCCCCGAGGGGCGACCCTGGACGAGGACTCCCGTCGCGTGGCGGCGTGCTTGGAGGGAGCGGACCCGAGCGCCTACATGGCGAGTTGCGACGTCTGGCCGCACCCCGTGTGGGGCGACGGGCTGCTGCTCCAGTCGGCCAGGATCGGCGACGGGGCCACCTTCGCCCACGACTGCTTCCTCTTCCACGACGAGAGCGACCTCGTCCTCGTCGACGTGCAGTGCGTCCTGGACGACCTGCTGACGCTGGAGGACGAGGTCGCCGACATCGTCGCCAGGACCCGGCCGTTGGCCGCGCGGGGGGAGGGCGCATGACCTCGACAGCGGACGCTGCGGTCCTGCGCCGCGGCCGAGACAGCGCCGTCCCGAGCGGGGCGGCCGTGCGGCGGGGGCCGCGACACAGGCGCTCCGGGGGGTCGGACGCGGCGGTGATCGGTTGGGACGTGGGGGGACACGTGGTGGGGGAGTTGTTGTCGCGGGGGGCACCCAGAGTGTCCGTCGCGACGTTCGAAGCGTTGCGGCGGGGAGAACTCGACGCCGGGGTCGGCGCGGGTGACCGCGCGACCCTGATGGCTCACGGCCTGCTCGATGAGTTCGGCACGACCAGCGCGGTCGCGCGCTCGCTCGCCGAGGAGATCGCCGGCGGGGACGTGCTGCAGGTGGCCGCGACCGACGAGGACGGCGTGACCAGGCGCGCTCGGTTGATCATCGGGCGGGACCACCTCGTCGCCGTAATCGCGGCGGGGGGAGCGGCGGGGGGACAAGACTCCGGGGATGGAGCGAACGGGGCGCTCGCGACGGCGCAGGGGGCCGGCGCGAGCGTCCGGTTCGAGGTGTTCCCGGTCGACGCCGTGCCGCTGCTGGTGGCCCGCTGGTGGGGCATCGTGCCGCACCTGCCGGTGGAGCGCTCGGAGCACGGCCCGTGGCCGGAGGAGATCCTCTGGCATCGGCTGACTGACCCCGGCGCTGAGCCGCCGGTCGGCGCGGACGACGAGGCCCGCGCCCTGTGGGCGGTGCCGTGGCGGGCGTGGAGCGTGCACTGCCACGAGCGCGGCGTGCACCGGACCTACGTCGACGCGGGCGCGTACGGCACCTTCCTAGTCCGCCGCGACGAGACGGGCGCCGTCAGCCTGCTGCCGCGCCCGAGCTCGCTTCTGTGGGGGGACCTGCAGGCGGTCGGTGCCTCGGTGCGCCCGGGCGATCCCTCCCGGGACGAGGAGTGGTGAGCGCAGGCCGGTAGCCTGGCCCGGTGAGCCTTCAGCTATACGACACGGCCGCCCGCGCACAGCGGGAATTCGTCCCCCTGGAACCTGGGCGGGTCGGCATCTACATCTGTGGGCTCACCACGCAGGGCACCCCGCACATCGGGCACATGCGCTTCGCGGTGGCGTTCGACATCCTGCGCCGCTGGCTGGAGATCGGCCACGGCTACGACGTCACGCTGGTGCGCAACGTCACCGACATCGACGACAAGATCCTGCGCAAGTCCGCCGAGCAGGGCGAGCCCTGGTGGGCCTGGAGCTACAAGCACGAGCTGGAGACCTCGCAGGCCCTCGCCACGCTCGGGGTGCTCCCGCCGACGTACGAGCCGCGGGCCACGGGTCACATCACCGAGATGATCGAACTCATGGACGCTCTGGTCGAACGGGGGCACGCATACCAGGCCCCCGACGCGAGCGGAGACGTCTACTTCGACGTGCGCAGCTGGCCCGCCTACGGGGAGCTGACCCGGCAGAGCGTGGACGCGATGGAGGCCGCCGCGGACGCCGACCCGCGCGGCAAGAAGGACCCGCGGGACTTCGCGCTGTGGAAGGG
>CAKUSI010000548.1 GCA_934678955.1 uncultured Austwickia sp.
GCCTTCGCACCCCACTGGGTCTACCCCGGGGAGGCGAAG
Organism: uncultured Austwickia sp.; assembly: GCA_934678955.1. The sequence continues at coordinate 40 of CAKUSI010000548.1, forward strand.
ATCGAACGCCACGTGACTCCGTTCGCACTCAGCAACGACGAGCTGCGGCTCGCGCAGATCAAGAAGGACGTCGCCCTGTACCGGTTGACGTTCGGGCAACCCAGGCAGGAGGACATGCTCGAGCTGCTGAAACAGCGGTATTCAGCCGCTGATCCTGCAGATCTAGAGGCCCTGCGGCTCGATCTGAGCCCGCCTTCTACGGCCCAACTCGACCTATGAGGCGCGTCGCAGGTGCAGCACATCGGCGATGACCATCTCGCACTGTGCCTCGGTTTACGCGGAGTTGCGTGCGAGTGGCGATGCTTCAGGTATTGCTTGTCGCGTCTGACGCATGGGAGATCGCCGAGAATCAGACCTTAAGGGCTCCTGCTGGAAACGGTGTTCAGGTTGCCGTGGCCGAGTTCGGGGCGAGCGCCGTCCCGGACGGCTGAGAACTCAGGAGGCCCGGTTCTGTCAGACCCGACTGAGACAATTCGAGTGTTGATAGGGGGAAGCGGTGGACGAGACTGCCGAAGTAGCTGTGCGCGTGGGCGTGGCCGGGCTGGACACAATGGCCGAGATCGAGACCTGGCTGCAAACCCAGGTCGAGCCTGAGATTCAGCTCCTGTGGAACGGTGCGCGCGTCCGCAGCACCGTCGAACTGGCTGACCTGGTTGGGGCGTTGCGACTGGCCGGCTGGGGGGTGCTGGAGACGCGAGCTCACTTCCCGTGGGCGCAGTGCATGCGCGTCCGTGATGGCTTCGTCGTCGAGGTCTGTGGCGATGGCGGCCCGGAGTCGTGGGTGCGACGGGTGTAGCCTCGGCCCTGACGGGCCCCGCGTCCGCACGAAGGCAGTCGGTGTCCGGGCGGGTCTTCCCACGGGCACGTCGCACTTGGAGGGGGAGGACATCCCGACCGCCTCGGGTGCCGCCCAGGTCTTGTGGAGCTGGGTGGCACGCGGCATCGTGCCGGCCGGATATCAACTGCGTGATGTCGTCGAACTGAACGAATGAGACCCAACCTGGGGTTGTGTTGCCAGCGAAGTCCACGGCCACGCTCTCCAACGGCCGAGCAAGGCTCAATGACGCCAATCCCGGCCGCCCACGCTTCTGTCGTCAGCACGTTTGCCGAACTCGGGGCACCGGCGGTGCGCGAGCATCGCACAGATCGCGGGGCCGGTTACCCGCGTGGCCTGAATCCCCGGTGCTGGTTCCTCCGATATAGCTCTGCCGGCTTCCCCCGCGCACCTCGTCGGATTTCACCCATTGGTTTGAGGCCCGGCAGCATGGCTCGTCGGAACGTGTCAGCAATCAGCCGCTCACCCAGGACCGCCTCATGCAGCAGGCGGAGGTCCCGGATCGTCATCCCGTCGGCGCTGGGTGGCAGCAGACGCCAGGGGTCGGGGTCGCGTCGATACTCGCCGCGGAGTTCAGTGGCGGCGTCCGCGACGATGGTGGCGTGGTCGTAGGCCAGGGGAGGGAGATCGTCCACGGCGACCAGTCGAGTTCGCTCGGTGAGCGGGATCTGGTCGGCGCGCACGGCGTCCAGATGGGCCACCGAGAGCACCCAGCCGCGGTCGTCCCGCTTGGGGTCGTCGAACACCCGGAGTTGGCGCGGGCTCAGGCCCCGCACGCCGGCCTTGTCGCGCAGCGCGCGCAGGGCGGCGTCCCGCAGGGTTTCGCCGGGGTGCAGGAAGGTGCCGGGTAGTCGCTCGGCACCCGATTCGTTGCGCACCAGCAGCACGCACAGGCGTCCGTCGTGGACGGTCAGCGCGGCGGTGTCCACGGCGACGGAGGGGCGCGGATAGTCCTCGAGGGTCTTGCCGGCGCTGTCCCGGTACGGCGTTCGTGCGGCGTCCACGACCTCACTTTAGGCGACAGTTGAGCAAACTGTCAGACGCGTGCTCTACTGTGGAACTGAGTTGAACTGATAGTGAGCAAAAGGTTGGTGAGGGCGATGAGCCACGGTGTTGTGGGAGCCGGCGGGGCAGGGACGTCGCTGACGCCGATGCAGCTGGATCGCGCGATCGGTGCGGTCGTGGCGTCGGCGGCGGGCGATGCGCTCGGGTCCGCCTACGAGTTCGGACCGGGGCTGCGCGACGATCAGCTGCCCGAGTTCGGCGTAGG
>CAKUSI010000549.1 GCA_934678955.1 uncultured Austwickia sp.
CGGGAGCCCGGAGATCGCCGATCTCGTCGGCTCGGGTGGCCGTATCGCGGGCGACGACGACATCACCGGGCAGCGATGCGGGTGCCTGCCGCGCTCTCGATGCCGGCGCGTAGCGGGCCCCGCGATGCGGCCCCTCTAAGCGCGTAGGCGATCCAGGAACTCGCCCACGCTCGCGAGCACCTCGTCAGGGGCGTCGCGATGCGGGCTGTGCCCGCAGCCGGGGATCTCCAGGAGCGTGGTGCCCTCGACGCGCCGGGCGATGCCGCGGATCTGTTCCAGCGTGCCGTACTCGTCGTCCACGCCCTGGATGGCCAGGACCGGGCAGCGGATCGCGGGCAGCTCGTCCTCGATCGACCAGGACGAGAACCCCGGATCCAGCCAGGCCTGCGCCCAGCCCCAGAAGGCCGAGTCCGGGTCGTCGTGGTGCACCCCGAGGCCCTCGCGCAGCGTCCCCGTCAGGTAGGTCCCGCGCGCCCGCTCGATGCCTCGCAGCGTGACGTCCTCGACGCGGATGTGCGGCGCCATCACGACCACTCCGGCGGCCCGACCGGGGAAGGTCGCCGCGAACAGCAGCGCGATCGTCGCGCCGTCGCTGTGCCCGAACAACACGATCGGCGCCGCGGCGAGGCCGACGGCATCGAGGAGCGGCGGCAGCACCTCGCGGGCCTGCCGGTGCAGGTAGTCCGACTCCCACCGCTCGCCCGGCTCCCGGGGCGTGGACCCGCCGTAGCCGGGCCGCGAGTAGACCAGTCCGCGGCAGCCCGTCGCCGCGCATAACCGCGCCGGGAAGTCCCGCCAGGCCGACACCGAGCCAAGCCCTTCGTGGAGGAAGACGAGCGTCGGGGAGCCGCTGGCCGCAGTAAGAGCGCCGCCCGTGGTGGGAGCGTCGCCCGTTGTTGGAGCGCCGAGCATTGTGGGGGAGCCGTCGCCGGGCTCGGCCGAATCGGGGCCCACCCACGCGTACTCGAGCCGGACCGGCCTCCCCGCCCAGTCGATCTGCGCGACAGCGCTCACGGCAGCTTCGTCCCCTCGACGTCCAGATCCGGCAATATCCGGTCGAGCCAGCGCGGCAGGTACCAGGCGCGCTCACCCAACAGGTGCATGATCGCGGGCATCGCGGTCATCCGGACCACGAACGCGTCGATCAATACGCCGATCGCGAGCGCGAACCCGATCGGGCGCACCATCGTCATCGGGGAGTGCACGAAGCTCGCGAACACCGACGTCATGATCAGGGCGGCGGCGGTCACGACCCGGGCCCCGAGGCGGAAGCCCTTATGGACGGCCGTTCGTGCCGTGTGCCCGTGAGACCAGGCATGTCTCATGCCTGAGACGAGGAACATCTGGTAGTCCATCGCGAGCCCGAAGAGGATGCCGATCACCAACGTCGGGAGGAAGCTCAGGACGGGACCGGCCTGCTCGACGCCGAAGATCGAACCCATCCAGCCCCACTGGTAGACCGCGACCACGGCGCCGAACGAGGCCAGCACCGACAGCAGGAAGCCGGCGGTCGCCAACAACGGCACCACGACCGAACGGAAGACGAGCAGCAGAAGCACCAGGGAGATCCCGACGACGACCGCCAGATAGAGCGGCAGCGCGGACGCGAGACGCTCCGAGATGTCGATGTTGGCCACGGTCTGCCCGGCGAACCCGAGGGCGGTGACGCCGGTCCCGTCGATCGTCTCTTCCCGGCGGTCCCGCAGGTCGTGGACGAGGCGGGTCGTCGCGTCCTCCGACGGGCCGGAGGTCGGGACCACCTGGAGCACGAGCCGCTCCCGGTCGGCGCTGGCGGTGACCGGGACGACGTAGCTCACGCCGTCCACGGCGCGCAGGCGTTCCGCGACGTCCAGCTGGAGGTCGGTCAGGGCGTCGCCATCCAGCTCCGCGGCGCGCTGCGGGTCCACCTGGGCCACGGCCACGATCGGTCCGTTCTGGCCCGCCCCGAACGATTCGGCGATCGCTGTGTAGGCGCGGTGCGCGGTCGAGTCGGTCGGTTCGTACGAGCCGTCCGGAAGTCCCAGCCGCAGGGAGGCGGCGGGGATCGCGAGCAGTACGAGCAGCGCCGTGGCGAGGGCCATCGTCACGAGGGGACGTCGGGTGACCAGGTCGCCCCAGCCGTGCCCGCGGTGCGCG
>CAKUSI010000550.1 GCA_934678955.1 uncultured Austwickia sp.
TGGTCGATGCCGCCGAGCACGCTTCGCTGCGGCTGACGCCGCCGGAGCTGGCGTCGAGCCCGTTGCAGTTCCGCCGCATGGACGGCACCTCCCGGTTCCGCCCGCACGCCTCGACCCTGTTCTCCTCCGAAGCCCTGCTGGCCGCCGAAGACCGACTCCTGACACGCGCCGCTGACACCTCCGGGCAGGTGGTGCCGTTGGAGACGGTCGAGAGGATCGCCCGCAGGCCCGACGCGCGCGGCCGGGTGCTCGGCGAGGATCAGGCCGCGGCCCTTGCCGCGATCGCGGTCTCCGGTCGTGTCGTGGACGTGCTGGTCGGTCCGGCTGGGGCCGGGAAGACGACAGCGATGAACGGGCTCCGGCGGGCGTGGGAGAAGGAGCACGGCGCCGGCTCGGTGATCGGGCTCGCCCCCTCGGCGGTCGCCGCGCAGGTCCTTGCCGATGACCTCGGCATCGCTACCGAGAACACGGCGAAGTGGTGGCAGAACCACATCATGTACGGGACTACGTTCACGGCCGGGCAGCTCGTCATCATCGACGAGGCGAGCCTGGCCGGAACGATGTCGCTGGATCGGCTCACCCGTGAAGCCGAGAAGGCCGGCGCGAAAGTCCTCCTGGTCGGCGACTGGGGCCAGCTCCAATCACCCGGCGCCGGCGGCAGCTTCGCGATGCTCGTGCACGATCGCGACGACGCCCCCGAGCTGACCGATCTGCACCGCTTCACCAACGAGTGGGAGAAGACCACTTCGCTCCAGCTCCGCCACGGACGCGCCGAGGCGATCGACACCCTGATCGAGCACGGCCGGATCACCGGGGGCGATGAGGAAGCGATGATCGACGCCGCCTACACCGCATGGCGACGTGATCTTGCCGCCGGGCGCGCGTCGATCCTGGTCACCGAGACCCACGCGACCGTCACCGAGCTGAACGCCAGGGCGCGGGCGGATCGGATCATCGACGGCACCGTGAATCCCACCCGCGAACTGCCGCTGCGCGACGGCACCGCGGTCTCGGAGGGCGATCTGGTCATCACCCGCGAGAACGACCGGCGGCTCCGTAACGGCCGAACGTGGGTCCGCAACGGCGCCCGCTGGATCGTCACCGGGGTTCGGGAGGACGGGTCGGTCAGCATCCGCCCGGCCGGACGCAGGTTCGGCGGCGGGATCGTCCTGCCGGCCGACTACGTGGCCGAGCACCTGGACCTCGGCTACGCGATCACTGCGCACCGCGCCCAGGGCGTGACCACCGACACCGCGCACGCGGTTGTCACCGCCACCACCACGCGGGAGAACTTCTACGTCTCCATGACCCGCGGCGCCCACAGCAACCACGCCTACGTCGCCGTCGGCCGAGAAGACGTCGAACACGCGGTGCCGCATCCCGGCGACAACCCGAACATCACCGCCCGCTCGATCCTCTACGGCGTGTTGCAGCACATCGGTGCCGAGCTGTCCGCGCACGAGACGATCGCCGCCGAGCAAGACCGCTGGGGCTCGATCGCCCAACTCGCGGCCGAGTACGACACCATCGCGCAAGCCGCTCAGCACGATCGCTGGGCGACCTTGCTCGCCGCGTCCGGGCTCACGGTCGAGCAGATCGAAGACGTGCTCGGCTCCGACGCCTACGGCGCGCTGTCGGCCGAGCTGCGCTACGCCGAGGCCAACCATCACGACCTCGACGCGCTGCTCCCGCGTTTGGTCGCCGCGCGGAGCCTGGACGATGCCGACGATATCGCCTCCGTCCTGCACGCCCGCGTCGCGCGCGCCACCGTCCGGCCCGCTGGCTCAGGCCGCACTCGCAAGTCCCCGAGGCTGATCGTCGGATTGATCCCGCACGCTGGCGGGCAGATGACCGAGGACATGCGGCAAGCCCTGGACGAGCGCCACGAGCTGATCGAAGCCCGCGCCGACGGCGTGCTCCGCGGTGCCCTCAGCGATAAGGAGCCGTGGGTAGCGAAGCTCGGCACGGTGCCGAAGGACAAGAAGCAACAGGCGGCATGGTGGCGCGCTGCTCGCACAGTCGCGGCCTACCGCGACCGCTATCAGATCACCGACACCAGCACCCCGCTCGGCACCGAACCAGAAAACACCAGTCAGAAGATCGACTCCATCCGCGCCCGCGCCG
>CAKUSI010000551.1 GCA_934678955.1 uncultured Austwickia sp.
ATGGACACGTGCAGTGGCGCACGCCGACCCGATAGCGTCGGCGGTGTGAACGCGACCCCGTCCTCGCTCGACCCTCGGTCGGCCTCCGCTGGACCCGCCCCCGCCGCCACCCCCGAGATCGCGACGCCGTCGGCGATCGGCGCCGGTCGCCCGATCGGCCGAATCCCCGTGATCGACGTGCAGCCCACCCTCGAGGCCGGCGCCTGGCCGACGATCGCGGTGGTGGACGAGGAGGTCCTGTTCTCCGCGACGGTCTTCCGCGAGGGCCACGACGCGGTCAACGCGACGCTGGTGCTCGTCGACCCGACCGGCGGGGAGCACCACTACCCGATGCGCTGCACCAACACCGGGCTGATGACCTGGGAGGCGGCCGCGGCGCCCGACCGACCCGGGCGCTGGTCCTATCGGGTGGAGGGCTGGAGCGACCCGTACGGCACGTGGGAGCACGACGCGACGATCAAGATCCACGCGGGCGTCGACGTCGAGCTGATGCTGGAGGAGGGGGCGCGCCTCGTGGAGCGCGCCCGCGACGAGGTGCCGCGCTCCCCGGACGCGTACGAGCGGCTCACCGCGTGCGCGGCGACGCTGCGCGACACCGCCCTCCCGGTGGAGGAGCGCCTCGCCGGGGGGACGGCGACGTGGGTGCACACCGAACTCACCGAGCGCCCCGTGCGCGATGACGTCTCCCCCAGCCCGGACTACGGGTGGCGGGTCGAGCGCGAGCGCGCCCTGTACGGCGCCTGGTACGAGTTCTTCCCCCGCAGCGAGGGCTGCCGCCACGACCCGGAGACCGGGAAGTGGACCACGGGGACCCTGCGCACGGCCGCGGAGCGGCTCCCGGCGATCGCAGGCATGGGCTTCGACGTGATCTACATCACGCCGATCCACCCGATCGGCACGGTCAACCGCAAGGGCCCGAACAACACGCTGGAGGCGGGACCGGACGACCCCGGCAGCCCGTACGCGATCGGCAGCGCCGACGGCGGCCACGACGCGATCGAACCCAGCCTGGGCGACTTCGACGACTTCGACTACTTCGTCGCACAGGCGGAGCGGTGCGGCCTGGAGGTCGCGATGGACCTCGCGCTCCAGTGCGCGCCGGACCATCCGTGGGTGAGTTCTCACCCCGAGTGGTTCACGACCCGCGCGGACGGCACGATCGCCTACGCCGAGAACCCGCCGAAGAAATACCAGGACATCTACCCGCTCAACTTCGACAACGACCCCGCGGGCATCTACGCCGAGGTCCGCCGCGTCATCCAGGTGTGGATCGATCACGGCGTCAAGATCTTCCGGGTCGACAACCCGCACACCAAGCCGGTCGAGTTCTGGCAGTGGCTGATCGCCGACGTCGCCGCGTCGCACCCCGAGGTCATCTGGCTCGCGGAGGCGTTCACCCGTCCGCCCATGATGAAGACGCTGGCCAAGGTGGGGTTCCAGCAGAGCTACACCTACTACGCGTGGCGCAACGAGGCCTGGGAGCTGCGCGAGTACGTCCAGGAACTGGCCTATGAGGACGCCCCGTTCATGCGGCCGAGCTTCTGGCCGACGACGCACGACATCCTCACCCCCTACATGCAGTTCGGGGGCCCGGCCGCGTGGAAGGTGCGCGCGGCGCTGGCGGCCACGCTCGTGCCGACGTACGGCATCTACGCGGGCTACGAGCTGCTGGAGTCCGTCCCCCGTCCCGGGGTCGAGGAGCAGATCGACAACGAGAAGTACCAGTTCAAGGACCGCGCCTGGGCCGACTACGAGCCGGGCGGGCCCCAGGCGGGCCGACTGTGGATGGCCGATTGGCTGCGCCGCATCAACGAGATCCGCGCGGCGCACCCCGCGCTGCGGTGGCTTCGCAACATCGTCTTCCACTCCGCGGACGACGACAACTTCCTGGTCTTCAGCAAACGGCGCGTCATCGGCGGGCAGGACGACACGATCATCGTCGCGGCCAACCTCGACCCGCACGCGACCCGCGAGACCTGGCTGCACCTGGACCTGCCGGCACTCGGGCTCGACTGGGACTCCCGATTCGTCGCCAAGGATCTGATCACCGGCGCCTCCTGGCAGTGGGGGCAGCACGCGTTCGTCCGCCTGGGCAAGGACACCGAGCCCGTGCACATCATCAG
>CAKUSI010000552.1 GCA_934678955.1 uncultured Austwickia sp.
ACCGACACGAAGATCCGCCCCGACGTCGGCAGCCCGGACAGAGCGCCCATCTGGGTCTTCGCGAACGCCGCCCCGAAGGACTCGTCGATCCCCATCACCTCGCCCGTCGAGCGCATCTCCGGTCCTAGCACCGAATCGACGACCCGCCCGTCCGCGGTGCGGAACCGCTTGAACGGCAGGATCGCCTCCTTCACCGACACGGGGGCGTCGATCGGCATGGTCCCGCCGTCCCCCACGGCCGGCAGCAGGCCCTCGGCGCGCAGCTCGGCGATGCTCGCGCCGAGCATGACGCGCGCCGCGGCCTTCGCCAGAGGGACGCCCGTCGCCTTCGCGACAAAAGGGACCGTACGGGAGGCGCGCGGGTTGGCCTCCAGGACGTAGAGCACGTCCTGGGCGAGCGCGAACTGCACGTTCATCAGGCCCCGCACCCCGAGCCCCTGCGCCAGGGCCAGGCTCGACTCGCGGACCCTGCGCAGCTCGCGCGGGCCGAGCGTGACCGGGGGCAACACGCACGCCGAGTCACCGGAGTGGATCCCGGCCTCCTCGATGTGCTCCATGATCCCGCCGACAAACATGTCCTCGCCGTCGAAGAGCACGTCGACGTCGATCTCGATGGCGTCGTCGAGGAACCGGTCGATCAGCACGGGGTGTTCGGCGGAGGCCTCGGTGGCCGCCTCGACGAAGGCGGTCAGCGTGCGGTCGTCGTAGACGATCTGCATGCCCGCCCCGCCGAGGACGTAGCTCGGCCGGACCAGCACCGGGTAGCCGATGTCGTGGGCGATCCGCAGCGCCTCGGCGGCGGAGAACGCCGTCCCGTGCCGCGGCGCCGGCAGCTCCGCCTCGGCCAGGACCCGCCCGAACTGGCCGCGGTCCTCGGCGAGGTCGATGGACTCCGGGCTGGTGCCGACGATCGGCACGCCCTCGTCCTTGAGCGCCTGCGCGAGCCCGAGCGGGGTCTGCCCGCCGAGCTGCACGATGACGCCGGCGAGCGGACCTGCGGTCCGCTCCGCGTCGACGACCTCCAGCACGTCCTCCAGGGTGAGCGGCTCGAAGTACAGCCGGGAGGACGTGTCGTAGTCCGTGGAGACGGTCTCGGGGTTGCAGTTGACCATGATCGTGTCGAAGCCGGCCTCGCGCAGCGCGAAGCTCGCGTGCACGCAGCTGTAGTCGAACTCGATCCCCTGCCCGATCCGGTTGGGCCCCGAGCCGAGGATGATCACCGCGGGCCGCTCGCGCGGCGCCACCTCGCTCTGCTCGTCGTAGCTGGAGTAGTGGTACGGGGTCGCGGCCGCGAACTCGGCCGCGCACGTGTCGACCGTCTTGTAGACCGGCCGGATGTCCAGGGCCTGGCGCACCCCGCGGACGACCGGCTCGGCCAACCCCACGAGCTCGCCGATCTGGGCGTCGGAGAAGCCATGCCGCTTGGCCAGCCGCAACGTCTCCGGCTCCAGGTGGCGCAGGCTCCGCCCGCAGCTGCGGATCTCGTCGGCGATCGCGTTGATCATCTGGATCTGGTCGAGGAACCACGGGTCGATGCCGGTCGCCTCGTGCACTTCCTCGACGGAGCACCCGCCGCGCAGCGCCTGCTGGACCGCGATGATCCGCCCGTCCGTGGGGGTCCGCGCGATGTCCAGGAACTCCCGCGCCGACGCCTCGTCCGGGCGCGGCCCGCGCCAGTGGAACGAGCTGTTCTTACGCTCCAGGCTGCGCAGCGCCTTCTGCAGCGCCTCGGTGAAATTGCGCCCGATCGACATCGCCTCGCCGACCGACTTCATCGTGGTGGTCAGCGTGGGGTCCGCGGCCGGGAACTTCTCGAAGTTGAACCGGGGCACCTTGACCACGATGTAGTCGAGGGTGGGCTCGAAGCAGGCGGGAGTCTCGCGCGTGATGTCGTTGGGGACCTCGTCCAGCGTGTAGCCGATCGCCATCTTGGCGGCGATCTTGGCGATCGGGAACCCGGTCGCCTTGGAGGCCAGCGCGCTGCTGCGGGAGACCCGCGGGTTCATCTCGATGACGATGACGCGCCCGTCGGCGGGGTTGACGGCGAACTGGATGTTGCAGCCGCCCGTGTCGACGCCGACCTCGCGGATGATTGCGATGCCGATGTCGCGCAGCCGCTGAT